>QMXA01000216.1 GCA_003661905.1 Thermoprotei archaeon
CCTTATAGGGTATTATGGGAATTTTCTCTATAGTGTTATTGTTTAAGAAAAAGTTCCATATATCCGATATAATGACGCCTTCCTTTTTCTCTCTCATATCAACTTTAAGATAGTCTCTTATTATGTTTTCAAGTTCAATTCCCTTTAAGGTATCTTTTAAGTATCCATTACCTTCTAATACTACTTCAATACAGTATTCAAGCGGCGCATCAGACCTTATGGTTAGGCCAGACAGTTCTATTATTTTCCCCGCCCTTTTGATGTATAAGCTATGGTAAACTCTTGGTATAAGGAAGTTTACAGTATCTCTAAAGTCATTTTCATACTGTTTCTTCTTCGCCATCAAGAGGTCAAAAAGCTCCCTGCTTTTCTCTAATTCTTCAGCATATTCTTTCCTTAAAATTTCATCAGTTACCCTTTCACAAGCCACTAAGTACTTTAACTCGTTTCTTAAAGCATCCCAGTACGTTCTATAGCGCTTAAGCTCAGGTTTTGCTAGCAAGTCCTCCTTAGAAACTATTCTAACATTATCTGGTTTCAATACAACTATGTTATTTCTTTCAAGAACCTTCTCCACTTCCCCGTCTAATGCTTCTCTTGTGAAAATAACTATAGTTGGTCTGTTAATATCAAGTTCGTCTGGTAGCTTAGCTTCTTCACCATACTTAACGAATACTACTTGTGCATTACCCAAAACCTTAATTTTATAAGTAGATCTGCCTGCCTTCCTCATTTCACTAAAATACTTAGCTAATTCATCGTAAACCTGGTAAGGTAATACATCTCTCGCATATCTCTCTATTAGCTGTAATAAGTCAGGTATTCTCCTGAAAAGCCATCTGCCACTATGTTCAGCTAAATACGTTAACTTGCCGTGAAGCGATCTAAGTATTTTAGGAACATCCATCCAATCACTATTCTTTACAGTTTCATAATCCATAATTGCGAAAGCAACATCATCAGTTGTTGGATAAGCTTCTGCCCTAGAAAGAAGTCCTCCTCCAGCTAAGCTTCTTAACCATATGTACGTAGTGATCATGAATCCTGGAACATGTAATTCTTGAGAGATCTTTTCAACAATGTTATCTCCAAGTTTCACTTTCTCCCTAATATCTCTTACCGGATGAACCACATCTCTTAACAAAATCTCTCTAAAAACTCTGTACTCAGCAAAAGTTAAAGGAAACGACTCGCTAAGAACACCTTCAAGTATTATAGGTATATGAAATGGCATAACCAAGTATGGTTCGAAACCCAGCCAGTCATATAGTCCCTTCTTAATAGCTAATATTGCTTCAGAAGCAATTTTTATAGGGTTTCTAGTTGCTTGAATATACTTCGATAAATACATGTGCAGTAATCGGAGAACGGTAATTGTTTCAGAATGAAATGGATACGTTTTTTCAAGATCCTCCCTAAGCTTTTCTCTACCACCTCTCCTACTTAGGATCTGCCTTGAAACCTCTACAGCACTATCATATATTGCATCAGCAATTCTCTTACCATATTTTCTCAGAGTTTCTTCATCCTCCTCTAAAATCCTCTTTCTAAGAATTGAAGGAAGATCAACGGTGGTTACCACAGGTATAGTATTACCTGACCCTACTCTGTCAAGAATCTTCTTTATAACCTCAGGCCTCACTATGTCTGCATGAGCTTCCTCTACAATACCTCTCTCAACATCATACGGTACTGTTATGACTATAACACACTTAGTTATTTCTTCTGTCGTAAGAACCTCACTTAAATTCATTAAAAATGTGTTTATAGTGTCTCTTGAAAGCTCTCTTGTACGTGAATAGTATCTGGCAATTTCATCTATTAAAATAACAGCTCCTGAACCATCAAGCACATTTCTTAAAGCATCTTTAGGTGGAGGTATACATTTTCTATCATAAGATGCAACCTCACTATACCTTCCAAGCTTATGAGCAATATAGCCCCAAATAGTCTTAACGTACATACCATCTTCAGGTACAGGTGCAAACTCTTTTTCGCTTCCATCAGCAACTACAATGTTGATCTCTATGTTTTTTAGAGCTTTCCAGTTACGATACACAAACTTAGCTATCTCCTTATCTAATACTGAAATGATAGTTTTCGCCTTATAGGGGTTTTCAACATTTCTTACAATATTAAGCAGGTGATATAGAACTGCAAGGCTATGAGACTTACCGCCACCAAAAAGCGAAGGCAGTACGAGAAGCTTATTATACATCAGATATTCTCTACCATCCCACACTACCTTAGTCTTGCCAAGCAACCCCATTAACGTCTTTATGATAAGAGTTTTCATAGTTGAAGTTACATGCGTTCTCTTAAAGAACTCTACAGGGTCTAGTAGAAACCTTGGAGCAGAGCCTCTAACAATACGGGTTAAATCTATTGCAGGCTCATATCTTCCCTCAACAATTTCACGTCTCACTTTAAGACCTTTCACGGGAGGAACATTTAAGCTCGTACAAAAATCACCCCATTAAGTTCTTAAGAATACTTTTACATAAGCTGCCCTCGGGATCACCCTCAATACTTGATAAGGCTTTAGCAACATTAATAGCTTCCTCTGTAAGCGACGGATATTTCAACATAAGCCTACCATAAACCTCCTTAAAATAGTCTGAACCTCTGTGAACACCGTATTCTAGAAGATGTAAAACATCTATACTAGAAGTTAGCGGCTTAACCCCGCCTCTAATTTTGCTACTTACAACTTTAAGTTCTATAACATCTATGGATCTAAGACTAAGAACTTTTCTAACAGAGCTTATAGTTGCATCTTTAGGCGATAAGAACATAAACTTCTTAGCTTTAGCAACCTTAGCACCTTTACCTTCACCCTCACCTAAAGGCTTAACAATTCTATTCCTCTCCAATAACTCATATAACCTACTTAGCTGCTTCCTTTCACGAGTACCGTAAAGCCCATAGCCAAGCGTTATAAGGTCTTGACTATTTAAACTCCAATCCCAACCCTTTAAACGACCAAAAAGTCTTCTAACAACAATGTACGCTAAAGCTTCAGGGGACTTAACATAAAC
>QMXA01000217.1 GCA_003661905.1 Thermoprotei archaeon
ATACTCATGCTTCAAACACCAGAAACTGCTAGGGATATAGCTGATGCTATTATTAAAGCATCTGAAAAACTCAATAGAGATTATGTATTCATAGCATCAACTGATTGGACTCATTATGAACCACATGAAATAGCCGTTAAGAAAGATGCCTTGGCGCTAAAAATGGTTAGCAATATTGATCCCGAAGGACTATTCAAGGTTGTAAGAGAAAAGAATATAAGTACTTGCGGATATGGCGCTGTCATGGCATTACTATACATAGCTCGTAGCTTAAATGTGAGAGCAGCTGAGATACTTAAATACGCAACATCTGGTGATGTGACTGGTGATAAAGGAGCAGTAGTTGGTTATGCCTCAGTTAGAATACCTCTAGAGGGATAAAGCTGAGAGAAATAATTAGAATAAAACCATCTGTAATTCTCTTTGGAGTTCCCATACCCCATAGGATAAACCCTATATTAACTCTCATTACAAGTTCTGAACTGCAAGTAGAGGTTAGCGCAGAAATTAATTCAGTTCAAATACCTGAGATCAATGTAAGGAATTGTTGTGGAATTGAAGACATGCTCAAGAACTTTCTAAAAACTGCTTTAGCTGAAGGTGAAAGTTATAACAGAGTTGAAGTAAGAGCTCTTAAATGCCCTCCAATACCGCCTCTATCACTTTACATCGCTATGAGTCATGCAGCTATGTTGTTTCTAACAGGTGTAAGTTCTAGGAAGGAATTACTAGATATTGTGAGATCCGAAATAGTAATAGATAGAGCTATTGGCATAGCTTCTGATATCGAAGAAGCTCTTAGATTCTCTACAGCTCTTCAAGCTGCTATAGCTTACAGACATGGGGAGGGATATGTCTACTTAGGTACGAGCCCTAAACCAAAGCTAGTACTACGTACATGTCAAGCATTACCAAGTATTTACGAAGATATAATTCCATTAGTTGATATATTAACGAAGCTTGCTGGTATGATAGTTATAGAAGCTTCAAATGCTATTAGAAAAGAAGATATCGAGGTTGTGAATAGATTATTTGATTACGATAATGCTCTATGGTATTTAATATATGGACTTAAACCTCCAAGTAATTACTTATCAAAATGGATACCAGATTTCAAGAAAGCATGCGTAGTAACTGTTGAGGAGTGGAGATGAGTAATGGTGATAGTACTTAAGCTAGGTGGCTCAGTTATATGTGATAAATCAAGACCATTTGCTATCAGATATACAGTACTGAATAGAATTGCTATGGAAGTAGCAAGATTTTTACAGGAAGAAAAGAAAGCTAAACTAATTATTATTCATGGTGGTGGTAGTTTTGGGCATTACGTGGTCTACGAATACTTTAAAAATAAGGGGGTATTGGATATAGATGCTCTTGTAACTATTGAGTACTCAATGTTAGAGCTATCGGTGACTATTGCAAGTCATATGATTGCCGCAGGCGTTCCTGTAAGCTTAATAACACCTCATGGTATAGCAGGTTTCAATCTCGATAATTCTCTTAGAATATATACTGAATGGATAGAGAGGCTATTAGAAATAGGTACTATACCTCTATTATATGGAGATGCAGTTATTTCAAGAAATGGAGCCATAAAGATATTGTCAGGTGATGTCTTAGCTTGGGAACTTGCTCATAAATTGCAAGCAGATAAATTACTCTTCGCAACAAGTGTTGATGGTGTCTATACTTCAAACCCTGAAAGACCAGGTGCAGAATTATTATCTGTAGTTAGATTATCAGAGATAAATAAATTCTCATATGATAAGTCCTCGAAGTTTGACGTAACCGGAGGTATGTTTGTAAAACTTAAGGAAGGTATTGGAAGAATAAGGCCTGGAATGAAGGTATATATATTTAATGGTTTAAGAAACAATGAGGTTTACAAAGCATTAAAGGATAAGCCGTCAAAAGGAACGGTGATAATCCCTTGAATAACCCCTCCTTTACAAAGAATAGAAAAATAGAGCATATAGAGATATCTCTTAGGTATAATGTAGAAGGGCCATTATCTACATGGTTAGAATATGTGTATTTAATTCACCAAGCTAATCCCGAGCTTAATTTTAAGGAGATAAATTTGGAGGTAGAAATACTTGGGAAGAGGCTAAAAGCACCTTTATTAATTAGTGGCATGACAGGAGGACACCCCAAGACATTTAGTATAAACGCTACTTTAGCAGAAGTAGCTGAGAAGTTCAAGATAGGTATAGGTGTTGGCAGTCAAAGAGCAATGATCGAAGATTCTGCAGTTACCAATACCTATACTATAGTTAGGGAAAAAGCGCCTACGACATTAGTTATTGCAAACATAGGTGCAGCTCAATTAGCAAGAGGAGATGTAACCATCAGCGATATAGAAAGAATAGTAAATGTGCTTGACGCTGATGCACTTGCAGTTCATTTAAATGCCGCTCAAGAAGTAATACAGCCTGAAGGCCAACCTAGTTTCAAGAATATAATAAAGTATGTAGCTAAGATTGTAGAAAAAATAGAAGTTCCTATAATTATAAAGGAGACTGGCTGTGGTCTCTCGTTAGAGGTAGTGAGATCCTTTACTGAAGTTGGAGTACAGGGATTTGATGTTTCTGGAGCTGGAGGAACTAACTGGATATTAATTGAGAAATTTAGAGCTGAACTTTATGGAAACAAGAATAAACTTGACATAGCATCAACCTTTCTTAAATGGGGCATACCTACAGCTGCGTCCATTATTGAAACAAGATATGCAGCTCCTACTGCATTAGTAATTGGTAGTGGAGGGCTTAGAACGGGTCTCGACGTAGCTAAAGCAATAGCCTTAGGAGCTGATATTGGTGGTATAGCTCTACCAGCTCTAAAGGCATATTTTAATAAAAATTTACATAGCTATATCTCAAGGATAATAAATGAACTACGAGTAGCAATGTTTCTTACAGGTTCAAAAACTATAACCAACTTAAAGAAAGTACCATTAGTATTAATGGATCCTCTCAAGAGCTGGATTGAATGTAGAGGAATAGAGCTCAGAAAGTATTTGGCTATAAG
>QMXA01000218.1 GCA_003661905.1 Thermoprotei archaeon
AAGTGATAATGCACTACCCCACTGGCCAGCACCTGTTTCAGTAACAATTCTTTCAATACCCTCAATCTTATTAAAATATGCTTGTGCAATAGCTGTATTTATCTTATGACTACCTGTTGGAAGTACACCTTCATATTTATAATATATCTTAGCTGGTGTTTTGAGAACTTTTTCAAATCTCCTAGCTCTTAATAGTGGTGTCGGTCTACCAAGCTCTATATACAAATCTCTAATCTCTTCAGGTATAGCTATGAATCTTTCATTTGAGAATTCCTGCTTAACAAGTTCTTTGGCAAATACTCTCTCTAACTCATGGGGTTTTATAACTGATCCATTTGGTTTAAGGTATGGGGGTATTGGTTCGGGAAGATCTGGAACAATATTGTACCAATACTTGGGTATAAGATCTATTCTAGGATTTAGGAGGAGATTTTTTAGATCTAAATCCATTGGTGCATAAATCAACCCTCAAGGAATTTCTATAGCTTTACCTATATAAGCATTATAGCTATATAGAGGTTAGAGAATATAACTAGTTAAGCTTTGACTAGGATTGATGAGATTAGACTTAGTACAACACATATAACTACATGGATAAAGCTAACTATGCTGAAATCAACTATTTTGGCAATGACCATACCAACAGCAAAAGCTGTTAGTGCTGTTGCTAATAAACCTGCTTTCATTACTTCTCTCAGAGTTGCTTCAGTGACTAATGCAGGCGGTGTGGCAATTCCTTCAACTCTCCTTGGTGTAAGTAGACCGAATGCATAGCTGAGAATTTGGGATGTAGCAACCATTAAGGCTGTGAGGAGTAGTGGTGTTGCATAGCCTAGTACTGTGTAGGTTCTTGTGGTGTTCTTAACTCTTACCTTCTCTGAATAAACGCTATTGATAAAGGTTGTTAAACTTTCAAGAACTTGAGGACTTCCACCACCAGTCTCTACAATTTCACTTAGTGTGAAGAATACGAATCGGCAGAGCCAACTTCTTACAAATGTTCTCTCTACAGCATATCTGAATGGTATATTGAGTTCTAACTGGCTTGCTATATGCCTAAGCACTTTATCAAATACTTTGTTATAACTTCTTCTCCTAGGTAGAAGCGTAATTGCTTGAACAATATCATATCCTATTTTTCTCATCTCAGTTATATCTCTGAGGAAGTATGGTAGAGCCTTTTCAATCTTAACAATTTCGCTATGTTCTCTATAGAATTCAATAGCTATGGGCACTGACAATATAAGTAATGTAATTGAAACCCATGCATATATGTCAGAGATTATGAATTTAAGACCTATAGCTGGTGGTATACAAGCGGCAACTATGTAGGGTACGTACTTATGTATGTCGTATACATTGTAGAATTTGGGTTGAATACTATGTATGGAGCTAATAATTACTCCAGTTACAAGTGGTAGGAAGCCATAGGTGTAAAGCTGTAGTATTGTCAGGCTGAAAGCACTTGAGAATGCTATTGCCATAAGAACGATTAATGTGGGTAGCATTAAGAATAGAGCTATGGTTATTTCACCAAGATTACTAGCAGTCTCAGCATACTTACGCCATCTAAATCCTAATTCCTTGAGCTCATCATCAGCTTTTATGGATAGATATGTAGCTGTATCACCACCACTTCTTACAATAGATGTGTAACCGAGAACTATTGTTTGTAGCTTTTCATTAGGATTATCTCTTGCAAAGTTATCAAGAGCATCAACAGGGTTATGAGAAAAGAATAGGTAATCTCTCTTAACAACTTCCGCTTCCTTCTCAATTCTAGGTAGTATTCTTTTACCTATCAATCTCTCAAAAGCTGAGTAAAGGGAGAGACCAGCTGATTGAAGAATAGCTGCGTATATTAGGAAAAATGGTAGTTCGTTATTAATCTCACTTTTTCTACTAGAGATCTTAGCTCTTAACTCTATGAAAGGAATAGCAACTATTATTAGAGGTACAACATTTAGAGTAAAGACTATAATATTACCAAACATTAAGTAGAGAATTACACTAGTAACTACAGTGCCTATGAGTGAGGTTATGAGTATTAGTGAATACGCAGATGCATATACGGTTGGATGAGTGTATAGCATTGCTTGTGGAAGTTTGCTTCTGAATTCCTTTTCAAGAACTCTTGCTAAATCCTTAATGAGGGGGATTTTGCTCGCAGCACCACCCACTCTTGTAGAGATTTTTTCTTTAGGAGGTTTGGGTTTTGCAAGCATGGTTGCTATTCTGGGATGAATGAGAATGAGAACACCGCCAATTACATTAGTTACCATAAGACTACCACTAAATACTATGAAGAAAAATATTTTTTCCGAAGTAGGTCTAGGATAGGTAATCATTACATATAATGTTATAGCTACTGCATTAAGGATCATTAACAATATAAATATTCTCTGTACATCCTCAATTATGTACTCCTTTCTTTCCGCACTGCTCATTTTATCACTGCTCTTCTTTCTTTGTAAAACCTCTTGATATATTCAACAACATCTGAATATCTAAACACACCTTTCTCAACAAGATCTTCTAGGAATTTTCTTCTATGTTCAAGATCCTCAGCAATCATATCCTTAGTCCATCCAATAAGTCTCGCAACTCTCTCTAATTTCTCACTCCTTTTCACAATTTCCTCAACATTATTTGGCATGTGTCTATCATCTTCAGGGCTCCAGCTAAATATAGTTTTATAAATAACTTCTCTCTCGCTCTTAACACCAGTAATTTCATCAACCTCAACCACCCTTCTCATAGGTCTCTTACCAGGTATTCTTATGAATCTCGTTATAACTACATTGCTTATTAGTGGAAGGAATGATATGGGAATGTTTATTGGAGGTGTTGTAAGTCTCATAACCATGGACTCTATAGAGTCTCCATGGAATGTGCATCCTCCGCCATGGCCTGTGTTGTGTAGTAGTATTGGTGTTTCACCACCAAAGAATGCTTCACTACTAGGTACAGATACATCATATACATAGCCATTATAGGGCTCTTTACTAACTTCTTTAATGGGTATTAG
>QMXA01000219.1 GCA_003661905.1 Thermoprotei archaeon
AAATAGCACTCATAGCATTCTTAGATATGAATAAAGCTAATGACAGATACTTCCACGATGTATTAACGGTTTTGGAAAGAAGAGCAGGTTACATGATATCATTTGCCTTCGTAGATATAGGTAAAGATTCAGATTCTCAAGCACTCTTACCCCAAGGTAGAGCAACACCTTTGGTGAGGCTATATGTAAGGGGTGTGAAGACTTTTGAGCAAGAAGGTTGCTTTGGGGAATTCCTAAGTGATCTTGCAGCTTTAAAGCAAGGAATAAAGGACGTATTAAAGAGCAGAGGATACAAAACACTCTTCTAAACATCGAAAATAAAGAACTATTTTCACATAACTATCCATAAATATGCATAAGTAATAGATTAAGAGTTTTTATATGTGCTCTAGGTCATGGGGTATTTGAAATTGTTTATTATTTAATAATTCTTAGTTTTGAGAATTATGACTAAGAATTACCTCATGATATAAAATTTGATTTATTGGAGCTACGTCATACATCTTAGAATTTTTATATATTTATTAAATAAAGTTTTAAAGCTCTGAATTAAATACTGAATAAGGGCTAGCTTATGGAGAAAGCATATCTCTTTCTAGTCATAGGTTTAATAATCGGACTAGCAGTTGGTATTGCTGCTGGGTGGTTCATTAAACCAACACCTGCACCCACAGCTCTATGTGCATATCCTAGAGGGAAATTTACAGAACCTCCACCACCAGGTCAAGAAGTAGTAATAGTTCATGGATTTGATGCTAATTACCCACCATTCACAGTTGTCCTACCTAATGGCACTCCTGCAGGTTTTGATATAGATGTTATGAAGTGGATTGCAAATAAATATGGATGGAAAATAGTATTCAAGCCCTGGGATTGGGCGACAATAGTAACTGCATTAGAGAAGGGGGATCTAGATATCATAGCTTCTGGAATGACATTCAATGCTGAGAGATCAAAGAAAATATGGTTCTCCGTACCTTACTATTCATATATACATGAAATAATAGTTCGTGCAGATGAGACTAGAAGTGTAGAGGAGATCTTAAACTCTGGTGAGTACATAGCAGTTCAGCTTGGTTCCACAGCTGATAAGTGGGCAGATAGATTACTAAATAAGGGCTATAACTTCCAAAAACTAGGCCTAGACTCATATGTTGCAGCGCTTGAAGCTCTTCTAGATGGAAGAGCTGTTGCATGTATAACTGACTCAGCATTCTTCAACCCATACATAAAGCAACACCCTGAAATAGCTGATAAAGTCAAGGTTCTAACAACGCTCGGCGCTCCTGAAGTATATGCAATAGCTACAAGACCTGAAGATAAGTGGCTAAGAGATAAGATAAATGAAGCATTGGAGGAACTAATGCATAGTCCTAAATGGGATGAATTGTTGGAGAAATGGGGCTTAAAGTAAAAATTTTGAATATATTAAAGTTTTTTATTTGAACTATTATAGGTGACAGACATGTATCTCGAGCAACTCCCTATGCTTGCTCCATACATACCATTCATATTGGAGGGCACGATATGGACATACTCTCTTGTTGGTGGAGGTCTCGGTCTTGGTTTTTTGATTGGAGTTCCAATAGCTATTGGGCAAGTTTATGGTGGTAGAATAATCAAAGGAATTCTTGACGTATATGTGTGGTTCTTTAGAGGTGTACCTCTAATAGTACAGCTCTTTCTATTTTATTGGGGAGTATTCCCCGCAATGGGCTTTAAATTACCAGCGTTAGCAACTAGCATTGTGGTTCTAGGACTTAGAAGTGGTGCTTATCAATCACAAATTTTCCGTGGTGCAATAGAGTCTGTTGAGGAAGGACAGATGTTAGCTGCTAGAGCAATAGGAATGAGCAAAGCACAAGCAATAATACATATAGTAATTCCACAAGCTCTAAGAATTGCAATTCCCGGATGGACAAATGAATATGCAATTCTGCTCAAGGACTCAGCAATATGTTTTGTCCTAGGAGTTATGGAAGTGCTAACCAGGACTAAATATGTAGTTTCAGCTACAGGATTAGCACTACTCCCCTATCTATTTGCTGGAATTCATTTTCTAATCTTAACTTATGGTGGAACTAAGATATTTAACATACTATATGAAAAAGTTCATATTCCAGGTCTTGTAAAGAGAGGGATGTGAGAAATGAGCAGGGATATAGTCCTAAAAGCTGAAGATATACATAAGAGTTATGGAAGTTTAAAGGTATTAAAAGGAGTATCATTTGAAATTAAGAAAGGAGAAACTAAAGTAATTGCAGGGCCTAGTGGTGCAGGTAAAAGCACTCTCTTAAGGTGTTTAAACCTATTGACAAAGCCTGATAAAGGACGTGTATGGCTTGAAGACATAGAATTAACTAATCCCTCAGTAAACATAAATAAAATAAGACAAAAAATAGGGTTTGTATTCCAAGAATTCAATCTATTCCACCACTTAACAGCGCTAGACAATGTGATGATAGGGTTAAGAAAAGTAAAGAAATTACCAAAAGAAGAAGCTTTAAGGAGAGCTAAGGAAGCATTATTAACGGTTCATATAACGGAGGATTTGTGGCATAAATATCCAGCTCAGCTTTCTGGAGGTCAAAAACAAAGAGTAGCAATAGCAAGAGCACTAGCTATGGATCCCGTAATAATATTATATGATGAGCCCACATCAGCTCTTGATCCTCAGTTAGTTGGTGAAGTTTTACAGGTCATGAAGGAGCTAGCTAGAAGCGGTGTCACAGGCTTAGTTGTAACTCATGAAATAGGATTTGCACTTGAAGTAGCTGATGAAATGATGTTCATGTATGATGGTAGAATTCTCGAGAAAGGCCCACCTAAGGAAGTAGTTTTCAATCCAAAACATGAAATTACAAGGAAGTTCTTTGAGCAGGTTGGCAGATTATATGGTGAACGAAGATGAGTTTTTGGGAAGAGTTCTTACCAGTACTATTCAGTGGAGTATTAATGACTTTGAAAATGCTTGCTATAGCAATTCCAGCTAGTGTTGCTTTAGGAATATTATTAGG
>QMXA01000220.1 GCA_003661905.1 Thermoprotei archaeon
GATATTGATTCATAGAGAACTCATTAGGTACTTTGAAGAACTTGCAGTATCTGGTCGTGCTGAAGGCTTAGTAGGTATTGAGGAAATTGCTAGAATTAAGGACTTAGCAGAACGAGGCTTAGTGCTTATGGAAGTAGTTGGTGAGTTAAGACCTAGAACATTACAGGGACTTAATGTAGATCAAGTTATTAGAGAGTATGCCTATCAGCTAGGCGCTAAGTTAGTAACAGCTAATAGAATTCAAGCAATGATAGCTAAATCCATGGGCATGGATGTATTAGAGATAAAGCCTGAGAAGTTTAAGAAGTTAAAAATTGAAGAGTTCTTCGATCCAGATACAATGAGTGTTCATTTAAAGGAAGGTGCTCCACCAAAGGCGAAGAAGGGTAAACCAGGTTATTGGTATTTTGAAACAATTAGTGATAGATACATGGCTAGAGAAGAATTAGAGGAAATAGCTAGAGAAGTTATTGAAGCTGCTAAAATGGGCTATGGCTTTATAGAGATTGACCGTTCAGGTTCAACAATTATTCAGCTAGGTATATACAGAATAATAATAACAAGACCCCCTATGAGTGATGGATGGGAAATAACTGCAGTAAGACCTATTGCTAGACCTAAACTAGAAGAGTACAACTTACCAGAGAAATTACTGAGAAGACTTGAGGAGAGAGCTGAAGGAATATTAATAGCTGGAGCTCCAGGTATGGGCAAAACAACATTTGCACAAGCATTAGCAGAGTACTATATGAGGAAAGGAAAGATAATTAAAACTGTGGAGTCACCTAGAGATATGCATTTACCACCTGATGTGACACAGTACTCTAAAGTCTATGCAGATACTGATGAACTCCATGATATATTATTACTAAGTAGACCTGACTACACAGTATTTGATGAAATGAGAACTGATGAGGATTTCAAACTCTATGTAGATTTAAGACTTGCTGGTATAGGTATGGTAGGTGTAGTTCATGCGACAACACCTATTGATGCTATTCAGAGATTTCTTAGAAGAGTAGATCTAGGAGTAATTCCAAGCATAGTTGATACAGTAATATTCATAGATAAAGGAAGAGTTTCGAAAGTATATGAATTGAGAATGACAGTAAAACTTCCTACAGGGTTAAGAGAAGCTGAACTTGCAAGACCAGTTGTTGAAGTTAGGGATTTCTTAACAGGTGAATTAGAGTATGAAATCTATATGTTTGGTGAACAAACAATGGTTGTTCCAGTTAGAAAAGTTATTAGTACAGGTTATGAGGCTAAGATAACTGCAGCTATTCAGAAACTTATACCAATTGCTCAAGTACAAGTTGATGGGGATGTTGTAACTGTCGTTATCCCTAGAGAAGAAGCAGCTAGATTAGGTAAACAGTTAAAGAAATTAAAGAAGCTTGAGAGACGCTTAGGAGTTGTAATAAGACTTAAGCTTGAATGAAATCTGTTAAAGGCCTTAGATCATCAGCTATATTCTTTAGTTCATTTAGTGTTAATGCTCGTTTCAATTCATCTAGAGTAACTCTGTAGTTACCTCTAGGTGTTTGCTCAAGTCTTTCTATAGGTATAAATCTCCATCCTGAACCATTTCTTATCTTTACGGCTATGAATGCTTTACCGCCGGCTCTTTTTGAGAACTCTCTTATCTTATCAACTTGATTGCTCTCTACGTATATTGTTGATGGTTTCTCCCTTGTTTTTACTTCGAAGACAAATATCTTCCCATTTTTTATTGCTACAATATCAGGGTATTTAGCACGTATAATCTTAGCACCACTAGCAGGGGCTCTCATAACAGCGAAGCCTAATTTCCATAGCTTGGCAACTAATTCTCGTTCCTGCTGAAAGCCAGTCCTACGCTTCTTAGCACTATTTCTACTCACAGACTCACCAAACTAAGTGCTTCTAAATTGGATGATAACTTTTTAAGATCTGGTGAAAATCTGTTTGAGGTGCTATTACATGATGCCGGGGGAAGATGTAATATATGTTGAGATTCCAACACCCTTAGTTAAAAGACCCAGATTATTGAAACATGCTGGCATAGATCAAGGCATGAGACCGGGAAAAGGATTCAGTGAACTTGAGTTAAAAGAAGCAGGTCTCAGTATAAGAGAAGCTAGGAAACTAGGTATTCCTATTGATTTGAGGAGAAGAAGCGCACATTCATGGAATATTGAAGCACTCAAGAAATTCTTGGAGCAAATACGTGAGCTAAGATCAGTACCTGAAAGTAGGTAATTCAAATCTTATACTTAATTAGTGATACTTAGCAGAGAATTCTTTCAATCAGCAGCCGGTATTACGTTTTGTCAAGATTTACTCAAGAGTATTCTTTATGCTTTATTCCATGTTAATTAGTTAATGAAACAAACTCTATTACATATAGCCTTAAACGTAGTTACGCGTGTCCCTAAGGATTTGAATGTTTATGTTCATACATTCCTATAGCAGTGATTAGCAACCTCTTCAGATGCTTCAAATAGAGATTTCTCAATGGGTTTGAGAGATACCATAGACTTAGCTAGTAACTATGGATTTCTCGCTATAATGGTGTGACTTATTTTCCTAGAACTGGGCTAATAAGTCGTATCATTAATTAACTATTAGATCTACTGCAAAGAGCTCTGACCCTCAGTGTTAAAGTTATAGTAGTAAAACACCATTTAATGGTATGGTGTAGAGCGTGGAGCATGAAATTAGCTTATGGTCTTTATATACATGGACGGAGGTAGAGGAAAGAGCTAGTAGGCTCATAGCAATATTGCCTACAGGATCAATAGAACAGCATGGAAAATGTCTTCCATTAGGGACGGATTGCCTCATAGTAACTAGATTAATTGATGAAACTCTAAAGAACCTAAGTAAGTATAGAGATGAAGTAATTATACTTCCACCTCTTTGCTATGGATGTTCAGAAATGTGGAGTGGTAATCCAGGTACTATAACTATTGATTTAAAGACTTTCATAGACTTGATATCACAAATACTACACTCAATAATTA
>QMXA01000221.1 GCA_003661905.1 Thermoprotei archaeon
ATTTGGATACATAACCCCTTAAAAGCTAGAGATTCTAACTTGAAGGAAGGCCCTCTAGGCTGGCTTAGTAAAAGAACAATAGTAGAGTTTACAAAATATGCTGCCTATATGGCATGGAAACTTGGTGATATGGTTGATTATTGGATTACATTTAATGAGCCTTGTGCATTTACATTAGCAGGTTATATAGCTACTACCTTAGGATTTCCTCCAGCAGTTTTCAATCCACTAGCTTTTATAGTCTCATTAAACAATATTATGACTGCTCATGCAAGGGCTTATGAAGCTCTAAAGACTTGGGATGGCAATGGAAAAGCTGAGATAGGTATAATTCATAATGTTGCACCAGTCTATCCTCTAAGATCTGAGGACCTTGAAGTAGCTAAACATGCTAACTATGTTCTGAATACAAGGATAATAGAAGCTTTAACTCATGGTGAGTGGGATCCTTTACTCATAGGTGAGAAAATTCAAAGACCCGACTTAAAGAATAAGCTCGACTGGTTAGGATTGAATTACTATTCAAGAATTGTAGTTACAGAAATACCTAAAGAATATCCACGCTACACAAAACTCCTAGACTGGATACCTGTTAAAGGCTATGGATCTTTATGCGAACCCGTGTCCTTGTCGAGAGATAAGAGACCTACAAGCGATTCTGGGTGGGAAATATATCCAGAGGGGCTTAGAGATTCATTGAAGCAATTCCATAAATTTAATCTCCCAATATACATTACTGAGAATGGCATTGCTGATGCTAAGGATAGACTTAGAATACACTTCATAGTATCTCACATAGAGCAAGTATATAGAGCTATAGCTGAAGATAAAGTAGTTGTTAAAGGTTACTTCTATTGGAGCTTAATAGATAATTATGAATGGGCTTCTGGATTCAAAATGAGATATGGATTAATATACATAGATTACAAAACCAAGATGCGTATACCTAGACCTAGTGCTTTTATCTTAAAAGAAATAGCTATGAGAAATGCATTACCTGAGTATTTGCTCGAATACTCAAAATATCCTAATATTCTCTCATAGAGATGTTTTTATGAGAACCCTAGGTGGTAAGACTTTTGCTAAGTTATATTGAAGACGTAGGCCTAAGAGCTTTTGATCACTTGAAGCACTTAGTACTAAATATAGGTCCTAGAGGAGCTACTACTAAGGGTGAAAAAGAAGCTGCTACATATATTGAGAGAATTCTAAGAGCTTCAGGTCTTGCAGTGTGGACACAAGAGTTTCCCTCTTTATCATCGCTTTCCTATTCCTACATATTAATATATTTACTATGTATTGTGGGTATTGGTCTTTGCTTTTTAAACATTACTATAGGACCGGTAATTATCATAACAACTTATGCTTTTTATATTCTTGAACATATATTTCTATTCCCAATAATTACACAGTTACTATCCTTATCTCTTGGGAGTAGAAGTAAGAACATAGTTGGATTACTTAAATCTGATGAAGTGCCAAGAATCAAAGTAGTATTTATAGCTCATTATGATACTGCTAAAGCATCTTCAATATTTAGACCTGAAAAGGTTAAGAATTTGAGATCAATAGCGAAAAGCTGTTTTGCTTCATTCACTCTTCTCACGGTATTAGCAGTTATCAATGTGTTTATAGAGGCCTATGCACTCTCCATATTGATTGTATTTGCAGCTATTCCTATTTATATAGATCTTTATGAATTAATTGAGCGCGAGTTACGGCATAACTATGTAGTTGGAGCTAATGATAATGCTTCAGGTATTGCAGTTCTACTAGCTCTAGCTGAGTATTTAGGTAGGTCTAAACCTATTGATTCTGAAATATGGTTTGTAGCTACTGGTGCAAAAGAGGTCAATATGTTAGGCATCATAAATTTCGTCGAAAAATATCGTGATATACTTAGTTCAGCACATATCATAAACTTCGACAGCCTAGGTAAGGGAGAATTATATTACATTATATGTGAAGGTCTCTTAAAGAAGCATTGCTTAGGAGAAGGAGCATTAAAGGAAGCAGCAGACAAGGTTGGCAGAGAAATTGGAATAAGGTCTCAAGAATATCAATTACTACCAACAGATACATCAATACTGTTGAAGAACGGTTATGAAGCTTTAACACTAATGGGACTTGGAGAACATGGTATACCTGTAGATTATCACTGGTACACAGATACACTAATGGACATCAAAATTAATAACTTAAGGAAAGCTATTGAGTTCGCTGTTGCAATAGTGGATGAATTAAGAACTATTAGTGAAGTGAGGTATTAAGTTACTAAAATATCAGCAATGGGACTTCTAATCATTAATTCATCAACGAAACCCTCATCATCCATAGAACAAGTATGTTAGGAGCTAATAAACAAAATCACCATATTAATAATTAGGGTTGAGTGACTCTAGGCGGATACTATGAGTGTTAATAGAATAGAGATTAAGAAGAGGATAATGGAAGTATTTGATACTATAGCTACTAGTTACTCATATACTAGAGCTAGAGGTTGGGAGATTGTATTGAAAGTAGTGAATAACTCTACCCAGGTAATTTGTGATGTGGGTTCAGGACCAGGTCAAAATACTCTATTAATTCTTGAAAAATATTCCCATATCTATGCTATATGTATAGATGTTTCACTTAAGATGTTAATGATTTCTAGAAAGAGAGTAATGAAGAAGGGACATCATAATTCCACGGACTTTATCCAGGCAGACATGGAGTCTCTACCACTAAGGAGTGAAGCTATGGATTCTATGTTATACATAGCATCAATACACCATATCCCAACATTTGAAGGGAGAAGAAGAGCTGTAGAGGAAATTCATAGATGTTTAAAGTATGGAGGAAAGACCTTAATTACTGTATGGGCATTTCCACAACCACGATTTATTAAATACATAATTAGGAATATCTTGGTTAAATTAAGCCGTAGTAAGTACTTAGAATCTATTAGAGATGTATATATTCCTTGGAGATTTAAAGGAAGGAA
>QMXA01000222.1 GCA_003661905.1 Thermoprotei archaeon
GGATTAACAGCTATGTCAAGAACTACGGGATTTCCTTTGTCAATAATTACGCACATGACTTTAGAAAATATGATAAAGAGTAATGGATTAATACCTCCTGAAGTAATAGGCCTGAATGAAAATCTCTATAACTACTTCATTAAGGAACTAAGCCGTAGAGACATAGTCATTAAGGAATTGCATCCGAGGTTTCAGTAATTACTCTGATAATGCTCACACTTAGTCAAAAACTTAACAACGCTATCCTTTTAACCTAACTATCCTTATCAGCAAGTGAAGAGGTACTAGGTCATGGCTCAGAAGAAGTATGTCTATAGCTTTGAAGAAGCTGATTGGAGAAATAAGAGATTATTTGGAGGTAAAGGTACTAGCTTAGTTCAAATGACACGTCTGGGTCTTAGAGTTCCTCCAGGATTCATTATAACAACAGAGGCTTGTGTAGATTTCTACGGAGTTAAGAGAGAAGAAATTGATAAATTAGTTGAAATACTTGAAAGACGACCACCACCTGAAATTAGAGATAAAATAATTAAACAAATATGGGGAATTATTGATACGCTAACATTACCTAAAGGTCTATGGAATGAAGTAGTTAAGAACATGAAGCTTCTTGAAACAAAGACCGGGAAGAAATTTGGAGATCCTAATAAACCATTGCTAGTTTCTGTAAGGAGTGGAGCACCAGTTAGTATGCCGGGAATGATGGATACTGTACTTAATTTAGGTCTAAATGATGAAGTAGTAAAGGGACTTGCAAAGTTAACTAATAATGAATGGTTTGCATATGATGCTTATAGGAGATTCATACAGATGTTTGGTAAAATAGTGCTTGGTGTTCCAGAACATTTATTCACTGAGACTTGGGAGGAGATTAAGAAGAAATACAATGCTAAAGAGGATCCTCAAGTACCTGTAGAAGGATTAAGAGAGGCTATTGAGAAGTTCAAAGAAATAGTTAAGAAACATGCAGGTGAATTTCCTCAAGATCCATGGAAGCAATTGGAATTAGCTATAAAGGCTGTATTTAGATCTTGGATGAATCCAAGAGCGATATTCTATCGAATTATGAATAGGATAACTCCTGAAATAGCTCATTGTACCGCTGTGAATATTGTGACTATGGTATTTGGAAATATGGGTTGGGATAGTGGTACTGGAGTAGCTTTTAGTAGAGATCCTGCAACTGGAGAGAATAAACTCTATGGAGAATTCCTACCCAATGCTCAGGGAGAGGATGTAGTTGCTGGTATAAGAACTCCCATGTCAATTGATGAATTTAGAAAATCCTTCCCACGACTGTATGATGAATTAGAGAAAGCTGCTAAACTTCTAGAGAAATTCAATAAGGAGATACAAGATATAGAATTCACTGTTGAGAGAGGCATTCTATACTTCTTACAAACTCGAGCCGCTAAAATGACTCCTTTAGCTAGGGTGAAAACTGCTGTTGATATGGCTAAGGAAAGAGTAATAACTAAGGAGGAAGCTATATTAAAGGTATCACCAGAGCATATAGTACAACTGCTATATCCAAGAATAGATCCGAAAGCTAAAGCAATACCAATAGCTAAGGGATTACCAGCTTCACCAGGTGCTGTCTCTGGTCAAGTAGTTTTCCACCCAGACGACGCTGTTGAATGGGCTAGACAAGGTAGGAAAGTAGTATTAGTAAGAGTTGAAACTAAACCTGATGACGTCCATGGATTCTATGCAGCAGTGGGAATTTTAACAAGTAGAGGTGGTATGACAAGCCATGCAGCTGTTGTAGCAAGAGCTATTGGAAAACCTGCTGTGGTTGGTGCTGAGATGATAGAAATAGATGAGAAAAACAAAGTATTCAAAGTAGGCGATACAGTAGTAAAGGAAGGTGAATGGATTACCATAGATGGAAATACAGGCAATGTCTATGTAGGTACTGTACCCACAATACAACCAGGCCTCATACCCGAACTCGATGAATTATTGAAATGGGCTGATGAATTTAGAGAGCTAGGTGTCAGAGCGAATGCTGATGTACCATTAGATGCTGAAATAGCTAAGAAATTCGGAGCTGAAGGAATAGGACTTCTAAGAATAGAGAGGATGTTTAGAAAACCAGAGCGATTAGAACTACTTCGTAAAGTCATTCTATCAGAAACTAGAGAAGAGAGAATTAAGAATTTAGAACCATTAGCACAAATGATAAAGGAAGACTTCAAGAAGATGCTAGAGATAATGAATAATAAACCAGTTATTATAAGACTAATAGATCCCCCACTCCATGAATTCTTACCAGCTTCTGAAGAAGTATTGAGGGAAATCTACGAACTCAGAATGAAAGGAGCTTCCGGAGCTAAAATAAAAGAGAAGGAATGGCTATATAGTAGAGTTAAGATTCTTCAGGAAGCTAATCCAATGATGGGTCATAGAGGTGTAAGAGTAGGTGTAACATATCCTGAGATCTACTACTACTTAGCAAGAGCTATGCTCGAAGCAACAGCAGAGCTAATAAAGGAAGGCAAAAACCCAATACTAGAAATCATGATCCCCCAAGTATCTGAAGCTAATGAGATTAGATACGTTAAGACACAATCAATAATTCCAGCACTTAAGGATGTTGCAAAGAAATATGAATTACGGTTTGTAGAGAAGGATGTGCCAGGTGTCTATGCTTATGTAACTAACGATGGAAGAGAACATACAATTCTTATAGGAACAATGATAGAAACTGTTAGAGCTTGCCTAACAGCTGATGAAATAGCTAAGGAAGTAGCTTTCTTCAGCTTTGGCACTAATGACCTAACTCAAGCAACGTTTAGCTTTAGCAGAGATGATGCAGAGAATAAATTCATACCACAGTACTTAGAGAATAAAATCCTACCTGCAAACCCATTCCAAACCTTAGATATTAGAGGTGTAGGCAGGCTCGTTGAGCTAGCAACAAAGCTAGGTA
>QMXA01000223.1 GCA_003661905.1 Thermoprotei archaeon
GCATCTCCATTAGTTTGGCTAATACTATCTGCATTTGATCCTAAAGCAACTTCAGCCTTCAAAGTTCCTAAGGAATTGACGTTTAAGAACTTCGGTGAATTATTAGTGCCTGTAGGTGCAATACCACCTCTTACATGGATTATTAACTCAATTATAATCTCGGTATCTACAGCTACACTAGTTACAATACTCTCAGTTCTTGGAGGCTATACATTATCGAGGTACAAGTTTAGAGGTCAAGGAGCTATGTTAACTACTTTTGTCATACTGAGATTAGTTCCTACAATAGTTATTGCACTACCCATAGTAACTATATTTGCAAGTATAGGTTGGCTAAATACACTTCACGCAGTTATCCTAGTATTAACAGCATTGATACTACCATTCGCATTACTAATAGCAGATGGCTATTTCAAAGCTCTACCAATAGAATATGAAGAAGCTGCTATGATCGATGGATGTAGCAGATTAGGAGCATTTATGAGAGTAACACTACCTCTAGCATTACCGGGAATAGTCACTATATGGCTAATAGCCTTTGTAACTGCGTGGGGCGAATTCCTAGTACCATTCGTCATACTACCAACAGCTGTTGATCAGTACCCAGCATCTGTAGGTATTTACTACTGGTTTGGTGTCTATGGAAGAATAGAATATGGAAGAATATCAGCATTCTCATTGGTATACTCAATACCAGTTATAATAACATTCCTATCAGTACAGAAGTACTTAAGAAAAGGAATTGCAGGTCTTGTTATGAGATAACAGCAAATCAATTACATAGAAATATCTAACTATATAGATTAGAGTTTACCTGGTTACAGCTTAATAGCCAGGCATATAGATGTTGTAATAAGCCTTCAGCAATTTGAAATATATCATATTATGAATTCAATAAAGAGCTAAAGGAACTTCAAAGGTAGTCAGAGAATAGTGAAAATAATCTGTAGATAGATCTCCTCTTTGAGAAGTGTAAAGAATTATAGGTTGATGATACTACTTGCTTAATCCAAATTCAATGATCTAAGCTCTTTCACACTAATTAGAGGGATAAGAGACCTTAGGTTTATTTCAAGAACTAGGTATGCATTATTGAAAGAGAGTTCTAAAAAGACTTGATAGATCTTAAAAATGTGCTTATGAATATGTTTAATAGCTAATGTAATATTGTTAGAAGTGAATTATCTAAAAAGGTATCTCTAAGATCATAAAGGATTTTGAAGTAATTATTAAGCATGATGAAATTAATATAGGATATGAGTGTTAATGTAGGAAGCACTGTTTAAGAACTCACTACTTTTATTGCATCCTCTAATATGTCTAATCCTAATTTCACTAACTCCTCTGTAATACATAGTGCTGGTATGAGCCTTATGCTACTTCTTCCACAACCTAAAGCAACAAGGCCTCTTTTGAGTGATTCTAGTAAGATTTTATTCCTTTCCTTAATAGCGTATTCTTTCGTTTTTCTATCTTTTACAAATTCTATTCCCCATGCTAATCCCATACCCCTCACATCTCCTATAATTCTATACTTATTATACATCTCTTCCAATCTCTCCTTGAATATTGGCTCGAGTTTCTTTACATTATCAAGAAGCTCATTCTCTATAATCTCTATAGTTATTAGAGCGACAGCGCAAGCTAGGCAATGACCCCCGAAGGTATTTGAATGAACTCCTGCTTCTTTGAAATCAAGTTCTTTCTTATATATTGTTGCACCTATTGGCATATATCCACCACCAAGAGCTTTAGCTAGGCAAATTATTTCAGGCTCTGTATTGAAGTGCTCAATCGCAAACATCTTACCTGTACGTCCTAATCCCATTTGCACTTCATCATCGATTAATAGCATTCCATACCTATTAGCTAATTTCCTTAGTTCTTTGAAGAAGTTTTTAGGTGGGACTACGTACCCCCCTTCACCCTGAATAGGTTCAAATACTATTGCAGCTACTTCATCTGCTGGAACATAGCAATTGAGCATGTACTCCTCTATGTATTCTATAACTCTATTAACGAGTTCATCAGGATTTTCATACCCATCGATATGCCATGGATTTCTATAGGGATTAGGATATGGAGCATGGTAGAACCCGGGTGATGTTGGAAAGGTTCTCTTGTGATGAATTGGTTTGCTTGCAGTTAAGCTTAGAGATCCTAGAGTTCTGCCATGGAATCCTCCTATGAATCCTATGAATAGTTTTCGCTCTGTTCCATATTTAGCTATTTTTATTGCTGCTTCAATACTTTCAGTACCGCTATTTGAATAAAACACTTTCTTTTCAAAATCTCCAGGAGCTATTCTTGTTAGTTTTTTAGCAAGATTAACTTGTATCTCATTAAAGAAATCTGTTCCAGCAGCGTGACCTACTTCTCTTATTTGCTTCTCTAAAGCTTCAATAAGTCTTGGATTACCTATTCCAACATTTAAAACAGAAACTCCACTAGAGAAATCAAGATATACATTTCCATCAACATCCTCCCACCAAACACCATCTCCACGTTTAATTACTAAGGGTAAGTGCTCTGGATCATGAGTTGTTGTTGCAATATATCTACGATGCTCCTCAATGACTTTCCTAGCATTAGGACCGGGAGGCACTACCTTGATAATGGGCTTAGCGTATTTCCACCAAGGCTCACTAGGCATATGGAAACCCTCTATAACAACTATTTCATCCACATATAAGCTCTTCCCGGATCTAAGCAAATTATTTGAGGGTAATGATTAATAAGGTACATCACTTACGCTAGAGCAATTTCCAAAATCTTTGAAAGTACTAAGATATCAACAGAGAGACTTTGAAGAATTCACTCATTTATGAATTAATGAAGTTTCATTAAATGAGAAATAGTTTGCTATTCCCTCAAATATCATTAATAAGCTCTTAGAATTTCTTCAATAACATAGATA
>QMXA01000224.1 GCA_003661905.1 Thermoprotei archaeon
ATTGTTGTCTTGAACCTTAGTTGAGCATATGGGTTATGATAACTATTATCATGCATCATGACGGGCCATAGAGCCATATCCTCTCTAGTAGCTCCATACCTTTCCATATAGAGCCTCATTAATAGTGCATTAAGAGCTGGAAATGAAGCACCATAAAATACCTCATACTCTGCATCAGCTGCTTGAGCTAGAGCTTTAGTAGTATCAGCGGTTGGATAGTCAGTCATTTTCTCTACACCACCAACTAAGACAATGTCATATAGACCCGAAGCAACTAGTGTATAGCCTGTTGCAACTGCAAACCCGCCACTTCCACATGCAGCTTCAACTTTAAGTGCTGCAGAACCTCTCAGTCCAATATTATCAGCTAATAAAGCTCCTAAGTCATCTTGTTCTTGAAGAGAAGAACTCATCATATTGCCAACAACAACTGCTCCAGGCTTAATATTGCCTGAATCATCTATAGCTTTGAGGGAAGCTTCTGCAAATAACTCTCTAAGACTTTTATTGAAATGTCTAGAGATTTTTGTCATACCGATACCGACTATGTAAACTTTTCTCACAACCCCACCAACATCAAGCAGAAATTTGCTCTTATATAAGCTAAACTATAAGCTCCATGAGAATTTCTCGTTTTCTCATTTCTTGATTTAATGAGTATTTATAGAATATTAAGTACATGGATCCAGCTTTCTCTATGAAAGCTTATTCTTCCTCTACACTGCTAGATTTTTCAGTGTATTTATTTAGCTAAGAAATTCATACATTGCAATATTTCATCACAGTTAATGTACGTAAATCCGAGTTTATCCATGAGGTATTTGAGCTTCTCTTCATGGTAGTTAAAGAGGTGCGTTATATCTTTAGTATCTGTTGCTCCAAATCTGTTGATAGCGGGTTTTAGTATTTTTGAAAAGATGTTAGCAATGTAGCTCTCTGTGATATCTTTGCCCAATATGATGTAAGCTCCTAAAACTTCTCCATACTTGACTAAGTAATCTATATGCCAGTGGATGTTCTTAATATCCCTTAAGCAATATCTCTTTAATCTGCTAAGAAGACCTCTCTTTGCTGAGCCTATATATAGATATAAACCTCTATTTAGCTTAACTAGACCTAGAGAACCTATTTTATCCGTAAAATCCCTATTGAGTTTTACTAAGAGTACGTATATTCCTGGTTCTAGTAGCTCTAAGCACTTAGACATTAATTCTGCACCTAATTAGTGCTCTAAGCTCCTCTTTGCCTCATAGTAAATTAGTTTAAATAAAACAATATCATAAATCGCTTTGGTGGAGAAAGTGAATCTAAGAGTAAAGGTTTTTTCATATCTGAAAGATATTGTAGGAAAAAGCGAAATTACAATAGAAGTTAAAGATGTGGTTAGAGTAAGAGACTTAATTGAAATTTTAAGGTCTAAATGGCCTAGAATAAGTGAGATTGAAGACCAAATTTTAATAGTACTTAAGAATGGGGTGCCAGCGAAACTTGATGATGTAGTAACAGATAAAGATGATATAGCTATATTACCACCTGTCAGTGGTGGATAGAAGAATCGCTATGATGTGACCTGGCCTTACTGATAGATGATGTGAGCTACCTTCTGAGCACAATTATGCTCAGAGAAGCCACGGTTCTTCATTTATCCGACCCGGGTTCTTTTCCCTCATCACAGCTATTTCTCTACTTAACTTCAGGTTTTAAATAGTTATTAAGTGAAGATCAAAACACTATTAATTTATCAGTCATAGCAAACCCGATCACTAATCACCACTCCGCTTTTTCATCACCTCTTAAATACTCTCCTCAATTCTAATAAGTGTAAAAGTTTATGATATTGAGTTAACTATCTTACCTAGTTACAGAGTTAGATTACTAGAGTGTGAAGCGAGTGAAGGGTAAAGAAAAGTCTCTAATACCTAAGCATCTAATGCTCATATCTTATTTTCTGTTAATTCTATACATTATAGTACCCATATATAACGTATATGTAAGAGCTTCTCTAGCTATGCTTTCATGTTTACTTCTTGGATTCTCTTGGTTACGAATAGGCTTCTTAATAATGAGTAGAAAACCATTCATACTAGGGATGCTTTTAATATTTCTTGCACCATTAACTATAGCACTTGCTAAAACCCCACTAGGATTTACACCAATAACTCTTGGTGGATTCATACTGGCTCTAGCTTCTTATATAATTCATATATATGCATATCTGGATTTCTCTTCAGAGATTAAGGAGGAGAAGTTAGAAATAGTTGCAGCATTGTATGGAATACTATTAATACTTGGCATTCTTATAATGCCTGTGGCTAATGAGGCTCTGAGTACAAGTTGGAGGTTTCTCTCATTTTTAAGTTCAAGTCGAAGAGTTATTTGGTGTTATGTTATTCCAGATATTTCATCACTTATATTAATATTGATAGCATCATTAACTTCAGAACCTATAGTTAGGAGCTTAATAATGGGTTTATCAGCTGTTATAGCAGTGGAATTAACATCCCTCATAGCATTAGCTTTCACTATATATAGACTCATAAAAATCTCTAAAAGGAGCTAAAACTATCTTCATCGAATAAATAATTATTCCTTTGCAAAACTAATTTGCAGATATGTTCAGACACAACAAGTTATCTATTCATCCTAACCATGCTTCGCACTTTGGTAAAGTTTACGCCAAATGCGAGGAATTAATGCCATAGCCACAGCTAGCTCTGTTAGCTCTTCCCTTGTTATTCTATTCTTTGTTAGTATTGATATAAATCCTCCTTTAATTCCTATATTCTTTGTACCGAAGTAGTTATCCACTACAACTTCCAACTCTATTCCTTCATTTAAAACTTTATTAACAAAGGATGGAGGTATTTGGAAAGCCGGGCTTAGACCATAAG
>QMXA01000225.1 GCA_003661905.1 Thermoprotei archaeon
AAGTGAATGGGTTTTCCTACGTACTCTCTAGAGGTTACTACACTTACTTCAGTATTTGGATGTTGTGTAAATAATCTTAATAACTCACCCCCAGTATATCCTGAAGCTCCTATAATAGCTACTCTTAACTTAGCCATTATATTGCACCTATTATGCTCACTACTTTAGTGCATTAAAGGTGCATGACTAATTAATTTTTACCTATGTAGGATATGCAGAATCCGCGCCACTCGAAATAGAATGTATACGGAAATCGCACTAGCCATTACTAAACATATGTCCATAATTAAATACGTCCTATTTTATTATCCTTGCACTAAATCTAGATACTCGGTGTTATGCATGCCCTCAGCAAAATGCCCTATATGCGGTCTGAATGTTGAGCTACCTGATGATGTACTTCCAGGGGAGATAATTGAGCATGAATGTGGTGTAGTTCTAGAAGTAGTTAAAGATAGAAATGATGGTGTTGTATTAAAGCCACTTGAAGGAATTAGCGAAGATTGGGGAGAATAGCACGTAGATATAAGTATTGTAGGGCTTTTATATGGTTACAATAGGCTTAATATATGACGTACTAAGATGGGAGGAAAGAGCGTTAATTAAATCAGCAAAGAGAGAACATATGAATATTAAGCTCATTCACATACCATCAACACATATTTACATTGATAACATGGAGCGTGACATCTCTATAGATATAGGTTTACAGCGTTGTGTAAGTCATCAATTCGCACTAGAATCCACTATAGCTTTTGAAGCTTTAGGAAATAGAGTGGTGAATAACTCCTACTCAATTGCAGTTTCTAATGATAAATTATGGACAACAGCATTACTAGTTAAACATAATATACCTACACCAAGAGTAGTCATTGCATTTAGTCAAGAACAAGCTTGTAGAGCTATTGGGAAATTGAAATACCCAGTTGTCATTAAGCCATTAAATGGGAGTTGGGGAAGATTAGTTAGCTTAGCTAGAGATGAGGAGGAATTAAGAACTATAATTGAGCACAGAACATATATGCCTAGCCCAATTTTCAAGATTCACTACATACAAGAATTCGTAAAAAAGCCAGGGAGAGATATAAGAGCTTTCGTAGTTGGCGAAGAGGTTCCTGTAGCTATTTATAGAATTAGTAACCACTGGATTACTAACACAGCGAGAGGAGGGAAGGCAGTTCCAGCTAAGATAGATCCGGAGCTAGAAGAACTGGTTCTTAAAGTAGCTAAGATAATTAAGGGAGAAATACTAGGCGTAGACATATTTGAGGATCCTCAAAGAGGGTATCTTATTAATGAAGTTAACTCAGTTACTGAATTTAGAAATACTGTAGTAGTGACAGGATATGACCTTCCTAGAAAAATAATAAATTACTTAACCGATTTGGTGAAGAGGTAAGTTGCTTAAATATCTTAAATTCTATAAAGATAGAGACGTAATTATTAAGAAAGCCAGAGACCAATATGTATGGGATGTTAATGATACTAAGTATTTAGACTTTCACACAGGACATGGTGTAGCATTTTTAGGGCATAGGAATCCTCATGTAGTAAATTCATTAATAAATCAGTTGAATAAAATTATGACTCTCTCAACATCCTTTAGAGCAAAGATTAGAGAGGAGATGTTAGAACTTCTATCTAAGATTGTACCATCAGAGTTTGAGTATGTAACATTACTTAATAGTGGTAGTGAAGCTGTAGATTTTGCCTTGAAAATTGCTAGAAAAGCTGCTGGTAGAAAGAAAATAATATATTTTCATAATTCATTTCATGGAAGGACTTTTGGTGCTCTCTCAGTTACTGGAAATCCAAGGTATAGAAGAGGTTTTGAACCACTTGTTCCTGAGACTCTCTCTGTGAAATACAATGATGTTGATGGAGTAGAGAGAGTTGTAGATGAAAATACTGCAGCAGTGATTTTAGAACTTATTCAAGGAGAAGGTGGTATTAATATTGCTAGCTTGGATTTTGTTAAAGTAATTAAACAAAGATGTATGGAGGTAGGAGCTCTCTTAATAATTGATGAAGTACAAACAGGTTTTGGTAGAACAGGAAAAATCTGGGCTTTTCAACATTACAATATTCTCCCAGATATATTGATTTCAGGAAAAGCCATAGGAGGGGGATTTCCTGTTAGTGCAGTTTTTCTACATGGGTTCCTAGCAAATAAACTAGATCCAGGTGATCATGGTTCAACATATGGAGGTAATCCATTAGCATGTGCAGCAGTAAAAGCTTCAACAGAAGTTTTGATAGATAAAAATGTCCCTGAACAAGCTAAGGTTAAAGGTGCTAAATTACTTTCAATGCTGAAGAAGAGACTGAGTGATAGTAGACTTATCAGAGATATTAGAGGTCTAGGATTAATGATAGGTATAGAACTTAGAACTAAGCCTCAAAACATAATACGATGTGCTCAAGACAATGGACTTCTTATACTAAAAGCTGGATTAACTGTTGCTAGATTACTTCCTCCATACCTCATAAATGATGAAGATATATCATGGGGTGTTGAAGTTCTTGATAGATGCATTAATGAAGAACTTAGCAGTAAAATTACTAATTAGTTTACTCAAAATACATAGCCCTCCATATAAAGAGGAAAAGGCTATAAGAACCCTACATAACTATGTATCAGAATTGAATTATGATGAGGTATATATAGATGATGTAGGCAATTTAATAGCTTCATATGGCCAAGGACCGAGGATTATATCGTTGATAGGGCATATAGACACCATACCCGACTTCATGCCGGTTCACTTTGATGGGAATATAATTACAGGTCGAGGTGCTGTTGATGCTAAAGGTCCTTTAACAGCTATGTTCATTGGTGCTTCACTGGCGAAAAGATTCATTGACTTAAATAGGGTCAAAGTA
>QMXA01000226.1 GCA_003661905.1 Thermoprotei archaeon
AAGAAGGATATACCAGAATCAAACCATACATCAACTACATCTGGTACTCTTCTCATGGCTCCTTTACATTTAGGGCATGATAACTCTATATCTACCCATGGTCTATGTAGATCTTTAGGAATAATTCTTGCTCCGAGTTTTAAGAGCTCGTATTTGCTTCCTATAACATGTGTATAACCACATTTACTACATACCCATATGGGTAGTGGCGTTCCCCAATATCTCTGCCTGCTTATTACCCAGTCCCTCATGTCTTCTAGAAGAGGTCTCATTCTATCAATGGTCCATGTAGGAACCCACTTGACACGTTGAGCTTCTTTCAATGCTTTTTTACTCATATGCGACATTTTAATTATCCATTGTCTTGTTGCTCTAAATATCAGAGGAGTTTTACATCTCCAACATACAGGGTATCTATGAGTAACTTTACCTGCAAAGAATAGTGATCCTTTGCTCTTTAAATCATCTATTATTACATCATTGGCTTCTCTAACATATATTCCTGCATATTTTCCAGAATCAGAAACCATTCTACCTTGCTCATCAACTAAAGATATTATTGGAATTCCGTGCTTAAGAGCTACTTGTTGATCTTCTTCACCATGACCAGGTGCTGCATGGACTAACCCTGTTCCTTCAGTTAGAGTAACGAATTCATCTGCTAGTATCACTTGGTGATATTTTCTAAGAATTCTCTGAGCTGGTACGATATCCTCTAATGGATGAATATAACGCATACCAGCTATATCTAGTCCTTTGAATCTTTCCACGATCTCGTAATCCTTAATACCAGCTTCATTCATTACATATTCTACACGAGCTTCAGCAAGAATGTAGTATTCATTCCCAACTTTAACTTTAACATAATCAGCATCCGATCTAGCCATAACAAATGTGTTAGCTGGTAAGGTCCAAGGTGTTGTTGTCCATATCAATATATATGTATTATCACTATTTTCTACTCTAAATTTAACATATATTGATGGATCTTCAATCATTTTATATTCAGAGACTTCATAATCAGCAAGTACAGTTTCGCAACGAGGACACCAATGAAGAACTCTTAACTCCTGAGTTAGGAGTCCTTGGTCATGAGCTTTCTTTATAAGCCACCATGCGGCTTCAATATATTCATTTCTTAAGGTCATATATGGCTGCATCCAATCCATAAATATGCCAAGATCCTTAAAGAGTTCCGTCATTGATTTAGCATTAGATTCTGCAACATTTCTACACATTTCTATGAACTTTTCAAGTCCTACTTGAGTTTCTATATCCTTCTTCCTTCTAATACCTAAAGTTTTCTCTACATCTATTTCTATTGGGAGTCCATGACAGTCATAACCAGGTCTATCCCAAACATCATAACCCATCATTCTCATAAATCTAATTACAGCATCTTTTATGCACTTATTCCTAGCAGTTCCAATATGAAATGTCGGAGCTGATACATAGGGAGGACCATCTAAGAAGTAGAATTTTGGTCTATTTCTTTGTAGTTCCTTAATCTTTTCATATACTTTATTCTCTAGCCAGAACTTCTTAACCTCATTTTCAATCCTGTGAGGATTGTAGTTTCCTTCAACTCTCTTCACATATCCCACAAAGTTTCACCTTACACGCTCAACCTTAACCCAGCAACCGGTTATTTTCTTAACTCTTTCTTCTAGTTTATCTTCTAGATTTTCAGAGCCCTCCACTGTAATGTAGTAGAACTCTTTCAATATGGAACTTCTCATCATGTTAATCACTGATATTTCCATATTCTTTAGTTCCTCTAAAACTTTCTTAGCCTCCTCATCATAGTATGTTACGAAATACATGTTGTATCTGACCAAATCCTCGCCCTACTGTGCTTTACATCTGGGGATTTTTTATTTTCTCAAATATTGTAGAAATTTTGTATATGCTTCAACTGCTCTTTTGAATTCCTGTGGAAAGATTTCAAATACTGGTTTTGAGGTTACAATGTCCCAGTTCTCTACTACCCATTCACAAGCTCTTGAGACAACAATTGTGCCATCCTTAGGATTTAGTAGTAAAGGAAACATCTTACAAGCTAGAGGTTTAGTTCTATGTATATTACATCGTCTAGTTCTTATGTTATAAAATGGACAGAATCCTTCTATAATGAATCTCCATAGACCTTGAATTATTTCTTCAAATCTTAACTCTATACCCATGTTCTTTCCCAAATTTTCAAGCATTTCTTTCTCATCATCAAATAATATAGGTGATTCAGATGGATCTACAAAAAAGCAGCAATGAACACAATGATAACATCTAAACTCCAAAAGCTTCACCCATAACTCATCAACTAGTTCATTAACTAATGCTCTCTGCTACTTAAATACATTTATCTCAGAATCACTGTTTGGAGCTACGTAGCTTCATTAGTTATATACTTTAGTTAACATAGTAGTTTCTCAGTAATGATGAGGGGTGCAAACACTGATTCATGATGTGAAGAAATAGCTGAGCTCAGAGAGGGGGTCCTTACATCACTCCATCAGAATTCGGCAAATTCCTCACAGCCTATGAAAAATATCACTAGAGGGGTTTATATCGCATTAACACTTATCACCTCTAAATGTAGAATTGCACTAGGGTTAAGTATGGGAGGTAGACAAAGAACATCACTATTCCTAGGTCTTGAGTCGAAAAAGACAACTGAGGAGGAGGAAAAGAGAAGAGAGAGGAAATCTAGGAGAAAAAGATCTCGATAGTGCTGATAACTTATGGTGAGACACTTCAAATGGCCTCCTCCTAGAAGATTCAAAGGGCTCTCAATAGCTATACCATCATCTATACTCTCAGTACAACATCACCTCAGAGAAAAAACCTTTGTAGCAGGTATAGTTGCAAGAGCTGCAGCT
>QMXA01000227.1 GCA_003661905.1 Thermoprotei archaeon
ACTTATAGCTTTACTTATTAGTTTGCTTTTCCAAGTCCAAACCATAACCTCTACCTCCTCGTTAATAGGTTGCTAGTTAAATTAGACTTATCTTAGAGCTTAAATGTTTTAAGCATTATGCGCTATGTAAGTATTGTAGACTTAACACTTAAATTAACTAAGTCCACAATTATTTCCCGAGGGCCCGTAGCCTAGCCTGGATAGGGCACCGGCCTCCTAAGCCGGGGGTCCGGGGTTCAAATCCCCGCGGGCCCGCCAGCACCATAGATTTCACATGAAAGCTTAAACATTCCCTCCATTAGCCTTCCGTTTCTTGAAGGTTCCGGGAACTCATAGGTAAAACGGTCCTGGTTCCAGGTGGTTTGAGGGAATTGATGTTAGGGCTTTGGGTGATGATGCTAGGCGTAGCACCTTTAAGGTCGTTAAGATAAGCTCGGCTTTACAGAGACCTGTAGGGTTCTTAGCATTGCTAAATCGAGTTTGACAGGTACCTATATGGTGAGCATAGAGTGCCCGACGAAGTTGTTAGGAAGGTTCTGCAATTCATCACCAGGGGTGAGTTTGAGTCCGTTGTCAGCGACTGGGATAGGCTTAGAGCCTTAGGTATTGTGGAAAATGATGAAACCATAGATTACGACCTCGTCCTCAAGATACTAGGGCTAGCTTCGAGAGGCAAGTTCCTCAAGAACGCTATCCTAAGGTTCGTGATTCAGGAGTTTAGAGATGATCTCAGGAATAAGCTTCACAGATATTAAGTTTGTGTAAAGCAAGGACTTCGAGCAATTCCTCATGGAGCGTAAGAAGTGCAGGAAGGCGAGGAATCTAGAGGCTATCAGGCACTATAGAAGTATATTCAAGAAGTACCTTGAAGATAAGGAGCTTAGTGAGGGATTGATCGACTACGTAATTAACCATGAGAATAAGCGGCTTAGGAACATGTTTAGGCGCTACGTGCAGTACCTCTACTACAGGAGGAGAATTGGCCCCAAGACCTTCGGTGGATAATGGAGATCGTGCTATCAGCTCCTACAGGCTTAATGTGAGGACCTACAAGATAGCCATGGATGATGTTAAGAGGACCTTTGAATTCTGGTGAACCGCAGCCTCTACTACACGATCTACAGAGTCATGCTTGAGTCGGGTGCTAGGTTTGAGCATGTCCTGAGGATGATGGAGCTATGAAACCCTAGCGAAGCAGTTGTGATTCTAGGTACGGGCATAACATGCGAGAGGCTCGTATGCTTCAAGGGCAGAGGGTTCCGCAGATACTACATAGGTTTGAGAAGCTCTGTGAGTGAGTGTACTTTAGCGTAGCACTCTATAAATTACTTGGGAATTCACTCCTAAACATGTCAACAGACCAGGTCAGTAAGTACGCTAAGAAGCACAACCTGGTACTGCCCAAGTACATGAGGAAGGTTTCATGGAGGCTTATGGTGAGCCATGCCTAGGGAAGTAGCTAGGTTTATTCAATCTAGGTTTTGGGGCTTAGGGTTAATGAGGCGAGGTACGAGGACTTACTTGATGAGGTTGATGAGGACTACTCCAAGTATCTAGAGATGGTTAGAGGGTACCTAACTTAGTTCACTAGGTGCTTAAGACTTCAGGGAACACAGGTCTATATGACCTAAGTCATAACTACACACTGCTCAACAACCAGCAAAGGTAACTGATCTAGAGTACTTTGTCGTGATAACTTATTAGGTCCTGGCAGTAACTTAGGTAGTGGCGAATTTGCGTACTATGTACGACTAGCTCTTACCCATTACTCTTAATGGCATTTATTAGTGTAAAAACTTATATATTTCCAGATATAAATCCCACCGTGTAAGTTATGTATCCTGACACCAGCCGAAGAAAAAGAAGGGGGGATGTAACCCTTGAGTGTTTCTGGTTCGAGAGAGAGAGCCTTTGAGTTAGCCTTAAGGCTTGGGAAAAGACCTTTAGCTATGCTAGGCGCATGCTTGATCGGTATAGTTGTTGGATGGATTGTTGGTCAGCCCGTTAGCAACATCAAGTTCCTGGGAGACATCTTTATATCCTTACTGAAGTTTATCGTAGGTCCCCTAGTCTTCGTCTCAATAGCTTGGTCTATTACTAGATGTAAGGTCTATGCTAGGCTCGGCAAGATCTTTGGGGGATTCTTCATCTATTGGCTCATTATGGGGACCATAGCAGCTACTACAGGCTACGTTATGGCTAGTATACTTCGCCCAGGTGTTGGGCTGCGCCTACCCCCGCCTCCAGGTTGGACTGCACCAAAGCCTGTCTCAGCTGTCGATGTTCTCCTAGGGCTAATACCTAGGAACCCTCTTAAGCCATTCCTGGAGTTAAACATACTTCAGATAATAGTTATGGCTATTCTGACAGGCTTCGCGATCTCACTGATAGGAAAGTTCTCTCCAGAAACCAAGGAATTTCTTGAGAGGATACTCGAAGCTACTTTGGCCGTGATCTATAAGATCGTGGACTTCATACTATGGTACGCACCTATAGGAGTCTTCGCCCTGATGGCTAATCTAGTAGCGACTGTTGGGGCTATGGGGCTCACAGCCGTTGGGTCTATGATAATAGTTCAATGGATCAGCTACGCTATAATCCTCCTCGTCTATCACCCAATAGTGCTAGCAGGGGTTCTAAGGCTTAATCCGCTTCAATACTGGAGAAAGATATATCCTGCTATGGTGACAGCTTTCTCTACTTGCAGTAGCTCAGGCACCCTACCGGTTACGATGAGAGTTACTAGGGAACTTGGTGTACCGGATGACGCGGCGGATCTTATACTTCCGCTAGCGGCTACGGTTAACATGCAGGCAGTAGCTGCTGAAATGCCTATATATGCTGTATGGGTAACTCAAATGTATGGTGTACCTC
>QMXA01000228.1 GCA_003661905.1 Thermoprotei archaeon
ATTGTCGTAGTTTTACCAGCACCATTGGGTCCTAGGAGACCATATATCTCTCCTCTTCTTACACTAAACGAGACACCATTAACTGCCCTTATATTGCCAAATGTCTTTGTAAGGTTATGTACTTCAACCACGTTCTCTACAGACACATTAGTCACTGATACCTGTAATGAGAGGAGCGTATTTAGGTTTTGTCATAAAGTAGAAAATAATGCTGAATTTAAAATACTAAAAATATTTTCTGAAGATCTCAATAACACCTATGGAAACTTCCCTTAAGCCAGGCTCAGCTCTGCTAAATCTTACATCCCCAATGCTTTCTCTCAAATTTTAGGTAAGAACTCTCCCTATCCATAGTGATTTAAATGATTAGAAGCAGCAGGTTATTAAATAACTTCAAGTACTTATTTCATAGCTCATTTTAAATACTGAGGGTTTATTGCCTTTTGTGAGGGAGATGTAGGTTAAATGTGAATCTTTCCAAGGAACTCTAGTACAGATTATCCACTTATTTGAATACTTAATTACTAATCTCTCTTTTTAAAGTCTTTTTGAGTAATAGTAAGTAGTGCTGTGTTAAGAACTTCAGGTGTATTAAGAATTATGTTAAAGCTTTATAATTAATCTATAATATAATAAGCCTGGAAGACTAGATATGAGAAGAGTATTCGTTGGCCTCATCAGAGATCATAGAACGAAAATTGGTAGAATAAGAGCTATTAGAAAATTGGGGTTTAGCTATGGTAGTGAGAATAAAGTTAAGGATAGTAAGGGATGAGAAGGTAATTGAGACAAGTGCTTTAGCTAATAGTGGTTATGAAACCGAAACTCCACAATTACTTATACCTATAAGATTAGCACAATTACTTGAGTTATGGCCTCCAAAGAGCGAGGCCGAAGAATCAGAGTTTGAAACTGCAGGAGGTCCTTTAAGGGTATGGATAGTTCCAAGAGCATGTAGAGTTGGTGTTGCAATAGGTGATGTAAAGATCCCTGAAGTAGAGGCAGATATAGTAATATCACCACTAGCTGATGAAGTTCTACTAAGTGATAAAATGATTAGTGAATTGCAAATAGCCTTAGAGGATGTAGGGAGAGGTCTATGGAGATTTAGATGGGAGCCAAAGGATAAATTAAGACGAAGTGAACCACCAAAATACTGGAAATAAATTCGTAATAAAGAGGATTTAACTAAGTATATATCATATACTACATCGGCGAATTAATGCTATTAGAATAGTCCTTGGTATTAGAGATAGTACCTGTCTTTACAAGGCCTTAGTTATTTACATAAATGGGGATGAAAGTTGGGAAGTATGGGGAAAAGTTTTGTTTATAGTGAAGGTGGAGTTTTGTGTTCTTTTGCTTCTAGCACCTTGTATATGATCTTAGCGGGTCTTGCTGCTTTCTCAACATTGTATTTAGCCCCAGGTATTGCTCTTATTAGATACGCTCCTTTCTCTGCTCTCTTAGCTACTTCCTCCGGATCCATGCCTAATATTGTTACTGCTGCTGGTATTGTTATGTTTATAATTGTATGTCCAATGTATTGTAATTCTTGAGCTATTACTACTCTAGTGAATAGAGCAAATTCCTACTGTAATTATACTTAAAAAGATCTAAATATCATCGCCTAGAGAGATGAATAATTATTGGATCTATCTTCAATACTTACTTAAACTAGCTCCGAAAGCCCTTAACCAAATGCAATCCCAAGAAGGGATGAAGGGGAAGCCCGTGCAAGTTTCCGAAATATCTATAATCACCAAAAGATAAAACATGGGCAACCACCTGGTTTTACGAGGACATATGCACTAGCTTCGCTTAAGACTGTGTTTTTCTCACTTAGTAATTGTACTTTAACTCTCCTTGGTACTAGGTATCCTATGGCCTCAGAAGTAAGCTCTTCAACAACTACTTCTCTATTCTCTAGGGGCCATAAATTTATTTTCGATGCTTCTTGTGGAGATAGAGCTATTATTGGTATTTCTGTTTCAGCACTAGCATTAACTAACACAGCACATTCAATACTTAGATTATTCTCAACAATGACCTTAATCTTGACCCTCACAACCATGCTTCTCTAACTCCATAACCTTCTTAAGAGTGTTACGAGGTAGCTTAAACCTCAATCTAATATCTGTTCTAAGCTTAAGTTCACCTCTAATTAACTTCTCATATTCCTCTCGAGTTAGATGAAGAATCTTTCATACATTACTGGATTACCAAAGATATAATCTAAAACAACCATTAAAAATACAACATGAACATCTACATCACTAATCAATTCCCTTAAGCTTAGCATATCACTTCTGTACTTCGCTAACATATATTATAGATTCTAATCTGCCCCCTAATAGAGCTATAAAGTGAAAGAATACTTCATCATAATGATAAATCCTGTATCACATATTACATGCATGGTCTTGGAGCTAATTGATTACCTCTTAGTTAGGGTATAGATTAAGGATTTTAAAGCGGGGCTTTCAAATGGTCAATTATATGTCTATGTACCTTCTAAGAGTGTCGGGACTAGCATAGTCAGATCATTGAAATCAGAATCTACACAAAAAGGATAGATACCAATTCATGGGTGAGACAATAAGGTTATTGAGATTAAGAATTCTAAGAATGGTACCAGTAAAGACTAGGTTACTCATACAAACTTGGCATATAATAGAAAAATATCACGTATATGAAGCTGATGCTCTACAAATAGTTTCAGCAAAACACATAGGAGCACATAAACTATATACAGGGAATAAGCAAGTGTATGAAATAGCACTTAAAGAAGGAATTAACAGCATATACTTAACCTAGCTAAACACCACAAAAACATTACATCATTACTAATAGGTATAAGACA
>QMXA01000229.1 GCA_003661905.1 Thermoprotei archaeon
ATTTAAAATTACATGTAGATGGTTGAATAGACTCAAGATATACAAAGAGTTTGGAGAGGTATTATTAGCGATATTGAAAAGGCCTCCATTAGATCATTATTTAGCTCAAAGATGAGGGTGTATGTTTGTATTTATGGTAGTGAAAAATCTTCACTTACTTAAGTACATAATGTTACTATGTTAAGTACATACCTAGAAAGAACTCTATTTCCTGAAGGCGTTACTTTCTGCGAAAGAATAGAATGATCAGACATCATAGTGCTACTGACGGTTAAGGATATTGCTAGAGCTTATATGATAACTCATCAATGCTTGTCACTTTTCTATTCTGCTAGGGCTTATATAAGCACATTCTCTATAACTCAAGGATTTATGAGATAAGAGGAGTGATTAGTTATGAATATTTCTATTCGTTGATGCTTGATGGAATGTAATGATTTGATTGCTAAAAGTTTATTTCCAATACTATGTGGTTATTATAGAATTTTAGCAGGAAGTATTGAGGTTCTAGAGACATATTAAGCGTTTATATCACTAAGTAATGTAGAGAGTATAGAGGGGTATGAACTGATACCTAAATGCCCAGATTTAAGAATAATTAGATTTCCTGATCTCATTAAAGAACTTAGAGAAATGAATGACTGCTTTGCCTGGGACATAGTTGCCAACAGTGTTGAGAAGGAGTTGGTACCCAGATCAACATGCAAGGAACTAAAAATATGTTTACATAATCATGAAATTCTATATATAGCACATTGCAAAAATAATTACTATCTCATAGATCTTGATATTGCATGGATAGTTAAATTAGCTAATGGTTCAAATACTCTAAATAACATAGTAATGACACTGATAGATAAATTTGCAGAACCTACAACTACATCTGAAGAAGAGCTTAAGAATAGAGCGATAGAGATCATCTGTGCTATTGGGCATTTAACTCTGATGAACATCATATCCTGGACTTAATTGCTAAAAAGATTTAATCTATATGATTGAATTAGTTATGGAGGTGCCTAAGTACTGAAGTTCCTTGTTCTTACATGGAATGATATAGTAAAACTTTCAATGATTGTTGTTAATAAGATTCTTGACTCTGCTTTCCAACCTGACATAATAGTAGGCATTCTTAGAGGAGGTTATATAGTCGCTAAAATAATTGGTGATTTACTTGGCGTTAATGAAGTTGGCTCTTTAGAAATAAAGTTCTATAAAGGTATTGGTGAAGTCTCAGAAAGACCTATAGTTACACAACCTCTTGTGCACTATGTTAGAGATAGAAAAGTGTTAGTAGCAGACGACGTTGCTGATAGTGGAAGAACCTTACAAGTAGCTTCTGAATTAGTGAAACTTCATGGAGCTAGAGAAGTTAAGACAGCTACTTTATATTTTAAACCTCGTTCTATACTTATACCTGATTTCTATGCTGCCACCACTTCTAAATGGATAGTATTTCCTTGGGAATATGCTGAAGTACTACGTGAAGTAGCACTTAAGAAATATGGCAATTTAAATAGGGATTCTTTACTTAAAGCATTAAGAGAGATAGGCTTAGATAAAGTAAAGCTTATAGAGAATTTAATAGAACTTCTCTTAAAAGGAGAGAGTAAGAATTTGTAACTCAGACAAAATTATAACCCCTTCAAATTACAGAGGCTTTGGGTGCCGCGGTAGTATAGCCCGGCCAAGTATGCGGGCCTTTCGAGCCCGTGACCCGGGTTCGAATCCCGGCCGCGGCACCATCCCAAATATTAATTGGTGAAGTATTTGAAAGCTGATGAGACTATTTATATGCTTTCAAAGGGTAGATATATAGCTGTATCTCCTTACATATGGGTTAACTCTGTATTAATTTCCGAAGTAGCTCTTAATCTACTAAATAGGTACGAAATTGTGAATCTAATTGATTTAGTGGGTTTTAGATATGAGATACTTGAGAGAATAGCATCTAGAAGAGGAATGGTGGAGAAACTATCAAGAATAGTCATTGGACAAAGAATAAGACCACTAATAGTTTTTGAACTAGATGAAAACCCCTCATTTTTAAGAAATAGACCTATATTTGCAACAGCTTCCAGATGGTTGAAGGACTTCAAAACTTATGGATATAAGAAAGTTTCTGTAAAAAGAATTAGTTCATTGCCCATATTCTCAGTGGAGTGTGATGATTTTAGAACATTAATTAGAATAACACCTCAAGGAGTAGAAGATGTAAAGATACCGTCCCAACTACAGAGAGTTCTACATATCATAGAGGAGGGTCTAGAGATCTATGGTCCCTTTAAATTTAGAGATGCTATCGTAATAATTTCTAAGGAGCTTAAGGTAAGTAGAGATGAATCTCGTAGATTACTAATGCAGCTAATTAAACAAGGATTTATAAAAATAGTAAGAGGAGGTTATTTAGAGTGCTCGAGGTAACAAGGCAATGACATATTTAATTGTAATGTGCCCATATTGTGGTGAAATTAGAGCTATAAAGGAGAATCAAAAAACCGCTCTCTGCTACAAATGTGGTAGGCGTTTTAGAACTCTGAATGCCCGTATAGTTATGCGATCAGTGCCCTCGAATAAAGTAGTAGAGATAATTAAGTATCTTAAAACTCGTAAAGGAAGAGAACTACTTTTACAAACATGGGGAAGAGAGATTAATGCCTGATTTAGTATCAGTACTAGCTGATATCCTTTATAGAGTTGAGGTTTTTCATTTATCTCTTGACTCAGCATTTAAACAAACATGTGAGATCATAGGCTGTAAAATAAAAGGAATTGATAAGGAAGCAACATATAGAATTGCTAGAGACTTCATATCCAAGTACTATTTACTTGTTGAGCTTCTGAGATTTAGGAAATATAGATACAG
>QMXA01000230.1 GCA_003661905.1 Thermoprotei archaeon
ATAAACTAATAAGTCATTAACTACTACTATGTCTGGATTGACTATGCCAAGTGCTCTCCTTACATGCTCTACAGTAACTCTACCTAGACCGTCATGATCTGCTGCTTCTCCAGCTAGTAGTAGTGTTTCAAGTGCTGCTCTTGCATTACCTCCGCCTCCCTTATCTATTCCTTCGTACTCAGCGATGTATCTTAAGACCTCGTCAGGTACAGTTCCCTCATAGAATGCTTCAGATCTTCGTGCGGAGAGGATATCGAAAAGTTCAGATGAAGTATATGGATTAAACCTTACTACGTGCTTAAGAATATAACTTTCGGTAGCTGGATCAAGTTTTCTTAACGCTAGTAAATCTCTAGCAATAAAGATATAACTAACTCTCTTAACCATTTCAGGGTATTCATCATATATTCTTACCAGGAAATAGACAGCATCATTACCTGCTATGTTTATGAGATAATCAAATTCATCGAGTGTTACTAAGGCATATACATTCTCTCTCTCCATATAATTAAGTAATGCAACAAATATTTCCTGAGCAGAGAGACCTCTAAAAGGTACTGGAGCGCCAAGTTGTCTTGCAATTTCTGTTATCACCTCAAATAAGGTCCTATCTCTATGGCAATTTACATGTATATATCTAAGATCCAACCCTCTACCCTTAGCTAATGCACGAAGTTCACGACCAAATGCTCTGGCTGTAACAGTTTTCCCAGTACCTACACCACCTACAAGCATAGCGCGTTGACTTATACTACCTGGACTAATTATTAGAGATTTAAATATTTCAGCAAGTTGCTTTATTTGTTCTTCTCTATGGGGTAGTACCGTAGGAACATACTCTGGATACAAAGCCTCTCGATTCTTGAAGACCGAAGGTTTACTAAAAACACTTTCGATCAGCCTACGTGCTGAATTCACAGTTTCACTCACCCAATTATATAGCAGACAGGTAATACAATATAAAGAGTCTGTTACTGCAGCATCCTAGGATCTTTACCGCGAATAGATGCTATGATATATGAAACATCAATAAAGTTCATGTCTATTCTTAATATCTATGTCTATGATACGATTAGAAACTCTCTAATTTCTCATACTAAAAACGATCAAGAATTACAATGATAGCTGAAATATAGCTAGAGTAAAAGAAGTTCAAGAAATTACTCGAAACTTATTAAAAGGTAGAAGAGAAATGCTCGCAATTGCTAGTAAAATTAGGTGTTTGAAGCTTAGACAGACACTTTAACATTATTACTATTGAAAGCCTACATAGAAGATTCAGCTCTTCATAATTGTTTACCGAAACCCACTTAACCACTATCACTTCTATGTAATAAATTGAAGTGGGATTTCAGAATTGATAGCATTGATAATAGAGCTTGATACTATCTCATTCATAGTCACGATCCTAGCCATAGTTCCCTTAATGTTAGTAGCACTTCTTCAATCAGTTTATTACTTAGTTAGTTTAAGAGCAAAGAGCACTATAATCACTGGTATTGGAAATAATTCACACATAAATCTTAGGTTCTCAGTAGTAATACCTATAAAAAATGAACCAAAGGAGGTTTTACAAAGATCTATTACACATTTAGCAAATATTAATTGGCCAAAGAACATGTACGAAGTAATAGTTATAAGTGATGATGAGCCCAGATATGCAAAAGAATTGAAAAGATTATGCTTAAGCATTGCTAGAAAGGAGGGCCTCGACCTCAGATTTTTCGTGAGAGAGAATCCCATTCATGGACGTATTGGTGCTCTTAATTTTGGTGTACTGAAATCTAGATACAACTACATACTTTTACTAGATGCCGATAGTCTACCTGATCCTGATATATTTATTAAAGCTTCGAAATACATATTAAAAGGATACAAAGTACTTGTTACTCGATGGAAAGCATATTTCGACTCTTGCACTAAGGTCTCTACATCAATAGCTGCAACCATGGATTTTGTCGTTGACTCCATATATAATGGAAGATCCAAGTTAAAACTCCCCATATTTCCTCTTGGTGCTGGAACAATATACTCTAAAGATATACTGATGGAAGTAGGTCTATGGGATCCTGAGGTAATTCAGGATGACATGTGGATGGGAGTTAAACTCCTAAATAGAGGTATCATCCCCGTATTTATGGAGGATGTTAAGGTAAATGTATTAGTGCCCTCAACATACTATGCCCTTCGAGTTCAACAAAGTCGCTGGTCTTATGGAGCTGCTCAAGTTGTTAGGAAAGGCTTTATGCATCTCTTAACGTCTCCTCTTTCCGTAATTAAGAGAATTGAGGCTTTAATATTTCTATTACAATATATGCCGTCATTGCTACTTAGCATAGGGATGATTTTAGTTGTTGCTGTAGCCCTCATTAGAGATATAGACGTTATCGCAACAGGTATTTCGGCAGTTCTTCTAGGAATCTTTGGTGTTGGAATATATGTCATGTCCTTTATTCACTCAGTATTGAAGCGGGGAGTTAGTGTTAGAAGAGCAATTTCACTACTTGGTCGTTCAGCAGCCTATGCAGCGACATTACTACCCTTATTATGTATAGCCACTCTTAAAGGCCTTTTAGGTTTAAGGGAAAGGTATAGAATAACTCCTAAGGCATCTTCTGAGCGCAAGGTAAGTATGTACATACCCATTACACGATACATACACGAGTTAGTATTTTCTATAACATTATTAGCTACATCAATGTTATTGTTTGGTGAGGGCTTAACAGCCACAGCACTATGGCTCTTAAGTTTCATAGCAGCAGTTATCTACACGTTTACTCGTGGAGCACAGGAAGATAAGTATTGTAAGGTATTTATTAGAAGTAATATCAGTGGGTAGGTCCCTTCTTC
>QMXA01000231.1 GCA_003661905.1 Thermoprotei archaeon
ACGAAGAGCGTTAACCAATTAGCATTTAGAGCTACAATTAGTGTAGATGTTGTGAAGGCGGCTACTGATGTTGCAATGGCTGTGAGGGCTCCATATCTTAAGGTTAAGGCAATAGTTGTCATCATGGTCTTATCTCCTAATTCTGCTAATGCTACAAGTCCAATGCACAGTAATACTTGCTGAAACTCCATATCTAATCCCTGTACTTTTTACATTAGATCTAAAGCAATGTATACTTTTAAGTATTTTAAAGGAGAAATTGAAGGGCTGCAATTGAAGTTAGTAATAGCCATAGAAGCTCGTGATAGACCGGGACTTCTAAGAGATATTGCTTCAGTTATATCAAGTACTGGAGCTAATATCGAATACAATATCGCATTTAGAGAGAATGGATCAGCATTCTTACTATTCATCGCAGATTACGAAGGTGAAACAGAATTCCTCGCTGAAGCCATAGAGAAACTTGAAGATGTAGAAAGTATAGAAATAGAACTCCTAGGACCACCAGCAGCAGATATAATTGCCAAACATATTGAAAAAAATCCCGCAATTGTAAGAGATATTACTAAGTTAATGCCTCCTCTAGATTTCATAGAGGTACTAGTTAGGCTTAATGAGGATGTTAGAAAGAAAGTCTATACATTACTATCTACAACTTCTTTAGGAGCTCTACTTACTGAAGCTCCTAAAGAGATGATAGATGAAATAGCAGCTACATTAAAGCCATCTCAACTAGCACAAGCATTAATAGAATTGGAGCCTGATGATGTAGTGGATATATTACAAGGATTAAAGAGCTCAGTTAGAAAAGCAGTCTTGAAGCATTTACCAAGAGAAAAGATAGATGAAATTAGACCACTTCTTCTTTATCCACCTGAAACAGCTGGAGGACTCATGACTACACATGTACCTGTGTTTTCAACTGACACTCCAGTTAGTAAGGTAATGGAAACACTTACTCAAAAAACTGAGTATGAAATTACTGACACTATATATGTAGTTGATAAAGGTGGAAAGCTTGTAGGTTATGTAAATGTTCCTGCACTATTTAAAGAAAAACCTGATGTACCTCTAGAAAAGATTATGAGAAGAGATTTCATAACTGTAGATCCATTGACTGATCAGGAAGAAGTTGCTAAACTAATGATAAAATTCGATGAAACTAAATTACCTGTAGTAAATGGTGATGGTAAATTCTTAGGAGTTGTAACAATTGATGATGTTATGTATGTGCTAATATCTGAACAGAGTGAGGATTTTCTATTATTTGGAGGTGTGATGAGAGTTGAACGTTACTTAACTTCGAGAGTTATTGATCTCTTCAAAAAGAGATTCATATGGCTTCTAGTTCTCTACGCAGTACAGAACGTAACAGCTAGAATTATTCAAGGTTATAGCGAATTAATATCTAAGATCGCTGTTCTTGCAGCGTTTATTCCATTAATACTAGATACCGGAGGTAATGCTGGTAGTCAATCTGTTGTTCTAGTGACTAGAGCACTAGCTCTAGGTGAATTAACCCTACGTGATATATTTAGAGTTATAGGGAAGGAACTCACTACCTCACTACTTTTAGCATCTGCTTTAGCACCAATAGCATTCGCCTTCGCTCTAAGTATAACTCTCAATATATGGGTCTCAGTAACTGTGGCGGCAGCAGTGGTTTTCGTAGTGCTCATAACGAGTGTTGTTGGTGCACTACTACCTCTAATAGCCACAGCTCTAGGTATAGACCCAGCTGTAATTTCAGCACCACTATTAACTACAGTAGCCGATATCATAGGATTATCTATATACTTCTTAACTGCATCATTAGTTCTAAGACTTATAGGTCTTTGACTCTTTGACTAAGCTTAGAGAATCTATATTCAAGACTATACTTCTGGAGTTTCTCCAATGCTTCTGGATATTTCTTTATGAGTTCATCAACTATGTGTAAATACCTAGCAATTCTAACAGCATCAGGATCTATTTCTATGAGCTTCTCAGCATCAACTATTACGAAATGTCTTTTTACAAGCTTCTCTCCTAATATGTACTCAGCTTCATTAGCTGAAGCATGAAGTGCAAAACAATGAGGGCTTCCCTCAATGGTGTATATATGTAGCTCCTTAGGCCTTGAACTCCTAATTATACTAGCTAGCTTCCCATAATGAAGTTGCGGCTCTCTCTCTGGGCATGCAAGAAGTACTTCTTTACCCTTCGTTACTTCTTTAAAGAGCTCTTGATTTACGTAAGGAAGACACGCTGCAACTATGGCTATTATAGATCCCCTTAGTCTAGGTGCTTTAACCCATGTGCTTAGCATGTAGGGTTGATTCATTTACCCACCACTACTATAGCGATAGGTTTAGATTAAAACACTAACTAAGTTGAATAGGATAGAGATTTTATTGTAGATATCTACTACTTCTTACTAGCTTTTTGCATTTGTTCTTTTAGTAGTAGGAGTGGGCAATAACCGCCACACATAGTACAGCCTTTACTAGGAGCTACACCAAATTGCTTGAATACTGCTTCAGCATCTTCTGGGGATATTAGGTATGGAATAGTCTTCCTTATCTCTACCTCAGCTCTAAGCTTACTAACTTCTAGATCTTTCTTCATGGCTCTTGATCCATACTTAACTACATCACCTATGTGAGCTGCTATCTTAGTTGCTATTAATCCAAGTTTAACTTGTTCAGGTGTTGGTAATGATAGGTGCTCTGCAGGTGTAAGGTAGCATAATAGATCAGCACCTGCCGCAGCAGCTATTGAAGCTCCAGCTGCAGCAGCTATATGATCATATGGTGCTGCTATATCGATTGGTAATGGCCCAAGGAC
>QMXA01000232.1 GCA_003661905.1 Thermoprotei archaeon
CTTGTATTCGCAGCAGCAGGTGTAAAATACATCGCCGAAACTTAAAGCTGATAAACCACAGAGGTGAAAGAATTCTCTGAATGAGGAAAAGGCTCCGTCCTGAGTAGTGATGAAGGCTAGGACGACCGATAGATCATAGAGATACCGCTTCAAACAAGGTTTTATCATTACCTATCTTAGCATACCGAGTTTAATTGATTATATTTAAATAACGATAGAGATCTGATACATAGATTACCTAGCAATTACTGCTATAGAGTGAGAGACATGGTTAGTGATTTAATTAGGTATGTAGTGAATGTAGTCTTAAACTATGTTAAGATTGGACAAGAAAGCTTCGCTGTTCGGAATTTAAAGAATCGAAAATATAGCAATTTCGAAGTACTAATTAGCACAGTTCTAAGTCAGAACACTTCAGATAAGAATGCCATTAAGGCTTTTGAAAATCTCAGAAGGCTTTTAGGATCGCCTATAACTCCTGAGAAAATATTAGAGATTCCTATAAACCTCCTAGAAAATGCTATAAAACCTGCAGGACTTTATAAAAGAAGAGCAAGGATATTGAAAAACCTCTCACTGAAAATTACTGAACTTGGAGGTATGGATAGAATCTTAAGCTTACCACCTAATGAAGCTAGGTCAATCCTTATGAGTATCCCTGGTATAGGATCTAAGACAGCTGATGTAGTACTATTAGTGACTAGGAATTATCCATTCTTTCCAATAGATACTCATATAGCTAGGATATCTCGAAGAATAGGTATTGCATCCCAAAACGACGACTATGAAAGACTGAGCCTTAAATATAGAGAGGCTGTTGATCCTAGTAAGTATTTAGAAGTCCATTTAGCTCTTATACAGTTTGGACGCGATATTTGTCAAGCAAGGAATCCTAAATGTGGTATATGTCCCCTAAGAGATGTGTGTAAATATTTCTTAGCTCATAGTTAGATTCTTTCATATATACACTGGACAAAATTGCAAATCATAAATGCATTTATAATAAATACCTGTAGCTGCTTAGTATATGAGGGTTCGTGATGAGGCTCAAAGAAACGCTTAGTCTTACTAGTGGTAGAGTTATACTTTTAGGTAATGAGGCTATTGCTAGGGGAGCTATTGAAGCTGGAATTGGTGTAGCAACTGGATACCCAGGAACACCATCAACAGAGATTTTAGAAGCTCTAGCATCAATTGCTAGAGATATAGGTATGTACGTTGAATGGAGTGTTAATGAAAAAACAGCTTTTGAAGTTGCATATGGAGCTGCAATATCGGGCATTAGAGCTCTTGTAACAATGAAGCATGTAGGTCTTAATGTTGCAGCAGACCCTCTTATGAGCAGTGCATACACAGGTGTTGAAGAGGGATTCGTAATCGTATCAGCTGATGATCCTAGTATGTGGAGTAGTCAAAATGAGCAAGATAATAGAATTTATGGACTTCACGCATACGTACCCGTTCTTGAACCTAGTACACCTGGAGAAGCTAAAGAGCTATGTAAAGAAGCTTTTGAGCTAAGTTCTAAATTTAAACACCCTGTAATTCTGAGAAGTACAACTAGAATAAGTCATACTAGAGGAGTTGTAGAGCTAGGTCCAATACCGAGACCTAGAACCAAAGGAGTATTTAAGAAAAATCCAGAGAGATTCGTACTCGTTCCTGCAAATGCTAGGAGAAGAAAATTAGAATTGATAAAGAAATGGTCAGAGATAGAAACTTACTTATCCAAAAATTTCAAGTACAATAGAGTCGAAGGTGAAGGCGATATACTCATTATAGCACCTGGCATAGCATATGCCTATGTTAAAGAAGTATTACAGAAATTCAGCATCAATGCTAAGGTTCTGAAATTAGCATCTCCTGTTCCTTTGCCTTCAGAATTAGTAATTAAGGCTCTTGAGGGAGTATCTAAAGCTTTAGTAGTTGAAGAGTTAGAACCTGTTGTAGAGCAGCAACTTAGAGCTCTGATTCAATCTAGGGATTTAGACGTAGAGGTTCATGGGAAGGATTATGTAGGGCTACCTTACGAAATTACATTTGAAAGAGTTATATCTGCTTTATCTAAGTTCTTAGGCAAGGAGTTAAGGATATCTGAGAGTATAGGTGATGTAGATATAAGAATTCCTCTAAGACCCCCTGTCCTTTGTCCAGGATGTCCCTATAGACCTTTATTCTACATTATGAGAAAAGAAGCTAATAAGATGAAGAGCGAAAGAGGTTACGAACCTACATTCACAGGAGACATTGGGTGTTACACATTAGGATTGAATCCTCCCTATAGAGTTCAAGATACATGTATTGAAATGGGTGGAAGTATAGGTGTTGCAAATGGACTTGCCCAGACCACGGAAGTACCCATAGTAGCTATTATAGGTGATTCAACATTCTTCCATGCAGGAATACCACCACTATTAAACGCCGTTTACAATGAAGCACCTTTCTTAACCATAGTATTAGACAATAGAACTACAGCTATGACAGGTCACCAACCACATCCAGGAACTGGTTTCAGAGCTGATGGAAGACCTGCAAAAACTATACTGATAGAAAACATAGCTAAGGGTCTAGGTATTGAGTATGTAGAAATTATAGACCCATTTAACTTGAAAGAAGCTGAAGAGAAGTACATCGAAGCATTGAATTACGTTTTGGAAAAGAGAAGGCCTGCAGTAATAGTTTCAAGGAGAAGCTGTGCTCTCTTAGCAATTAGAAAGGCAAGAAGAGCGGGTTTTGAAATTCCCAGATATGTTGTTGATGATAATAAATGTAAAGCTTGTGGTATATGTTATAAAGTATTTGCATGCCCAGCTATCATACCTA
>QMXA01000233.1 GCA_003661905.1 Thermoprotei archaeon
CTTGTCTAAAAGTAGCCGTAAGAATAGCTAAGTTCCACGAATCTATGTCCCTTTGTAATGAGGGATGGTGTAGAACAGAGTTGATATCCAGAAATGATATAAGTACTTGGAAATCTCGCTTAAACTCTATGTACAATTATATTAAGAAATTCATTAATGAGATAAGCCCCTCTTCAAAATATGAAGTTCATAAAGTTCTCAAAGAAATCGAAGTGTACATTGAGGAAGCTTCTAAGGAATTCTCCATGTTCTTAGATAGGGTCAAAATGAGAATTCATCAAGATCTACATTTAGGTCAGATGCTCTATACAAAACAAGGAGAATTTCTAATAGTAGATTTTGAAGGAGAGCCTATGAGAAGTGAAAAAGATCGCTTACTTAAAGAACCCGCTATTCATGATATTGCCACAATAATTAGAGGACTTAATTACTTGACAATATTTGGCATCGCACGAATAGAAAATATAGAGCCTAGTGAGGTTTGTATACGCATTCTCAATAATACATCAAAAATTCATAAAAGGGCTTTAGAGTGGCTAGGCAATGTACAGAGGCTTCTCATGAAGCATTATGTTAGAAATTCCTTGAAATTTTCTATCCAAGTACATGGTGTCTCAGGCTCAGAATTTACTAGCTGGGTATGGAAAGCTGTAAGACTCTGGCTTATAGAAAAAGCTCTATACGAAATGCTATACGAACTACAGTATAGACCAGGCTTAGTACTAGTACCACTAATTGGGTTAATGACAGATTTGAAGAACATTGAAAATAAATAACTAAGTAATCCCATAGATGTATTATTGCTTCCTCTTTCTAATAACAATTATATATACTGGTACTAAAATAGCTACGAGCTCTTTAATATAATTTAACTTACCTACTTCACTAAAGACAGCTGACATAGTGTTTGCTAATTTTTGAGGATCTTCTTCCGTGCATTTGAGGTAAGCAGCTGATGTGCTCCAATCACATAGAATAATAATGCCATTTTCTCGAGTAACTCTAATAATTTCTGCAATAGTTGAAGGGATGTCCTTAACCCTATGTAGAGTGTCAAAGGAAACTACGGAGTCGAATGTACAGTCTGCGAATTCAAACTTAGATAAGTCCATATACATGAGTTTCAATCTCTTAGCTTCTATGTAATTGCGAAATTTACTCTTTGCTTTTTCAATATTATGCTTAATATCATCTATGGATACTAGGTATACATGAGGCAATATGCTTAGGATTAGATCTATGATCAATCCATTACCTGTACCTACATCCAATATATTCCTCGACTCTTTGAGCAATGACTCTATGATTTTGCTGTATTCTTTGATCCAAGCTCTGCACATATCTTGCACCATCGTTCCCACCATAGTAAACTAGAGAGGAATGGACTTGCGCTTCCTCAATTGTAAACCGTTCTTGATTATTTAAGAGTTACGATTCTCTTAGTAGAGTTAAACTGTGTTATTTTGGTCTAGAGTACTCTTAAGTATTTTGCAAGGTTTCTTCCAGTAAGTATTAATCCTTCATCTCTCCATCTCTTTATATTATTTGCTAGTTTTTCCTGCATTTCCCATTGACCATAAACTTTTCCAGTTCCTATAACTCTCATAAGAAACTTCCTTATCTTAACTGGTACTACTCCAGGTTCTGACTCTGCAAAGGGAGTTCCTGGAAGAGGTAGGAATGTATGTGCATGAATTTTAGCTCCTAAATTTACAAGTCTTTTTAAGACTTGTAATGTTAGTTCTATATCTTCTTCACTTTCACCAGGTAATCCAAAGATGAAATCTACATCTACTTGAAAGCCATAACTTCTTAGAATTTCAACAGCTCTAATTACATCATCTACGCTATGACTTCTACCAATATTACTAAGAATCCTATCGCTTCCTGATTGAGCACCTATGATTATTCTTTTATTATAGACATATTTCCTTAGAATTTTAGCACACTCTTCATCAACACTATCGGGTCTTACTTCTGATGGGAATGTCCCGAAGAATATTTTACCATTGTATTTCTCAGCCATGTTATTTAACTTGAAAAGTAGTTCTTCTAATACACTATAACTCGGTTTCTTCCCATTAGAACTTCCATAAGCTAGACTATTTGGCGCTATAAAACGTAGATCTCTAAGTCCTCGAGTAAGCATTAATTTACACCATATCAGTATATTTTCAATATTTCTATATCTAGGAGTAGGCCCATGTATGTACGTTACTTGGCAATACTTACATCCCCATGGACATCCTCTCATGATTTCTATAGGTCCGTATATATTTCGGGTATAGGCGAAGGGTGGATATTGATTTATATCTATTCTTGATCTTCTCTGTCTGAGAATTATCTTTCCATTGTCTCTATAAGCTATTCCTCTAGTACTTAGTATGTCTTGATTCTCGATTAGACCTTCAATGATGTTACAGATAGTTTCTTCTCCTTCGCCTACTACAGCATAGTCAATTCCTAGTTTCAGAATAGTACCGACTGGGTCAGCGCTTGGATGGGGCCCTCCAGCAATAATCAATGTGTTTTTGAAGGATTTTACTTTCCTAACTAGGTCTCTTACCTCTTCGAGCTGAGGTGTCATGAAACTCATTAATGCTATGATTTTTTCGTACTTAGACTTCATAATAGATAAAGAGTCTATGAGGGATTCTGGATTTCTAGCAATGTAAATATCTATTGGTATATTTCTTAGGTCTAGAGCTGCCAATATTGCGCTTAAGCTATACCTATTTGCTCTACTCAGGTATGCTAATAGAGCTATTTTACTACGCACACTAAATCCCACTTCTATAAATTTAGAAGAACCGGAGAGCTTA
>QMXA01000234.1 GCA_003661905.1 Thermoprotei archaeon
ACCTGCTAAGTACTGTATCATTTTATCAGTCATATTGAGTCCTAGAGCTATTTTAGCAGCATATCTTGGGTTATTCTCAAATATTACTCTAAGGAAAGGTAGTACATCACTTTTAACTAATCTTCTTGAAGTATGTATGTGTCTTGCAATTAGCCCAGCTATTTCCTCTCTTAGTTCACGTACTTCCTTGGTCTCGGCCATTCTCTTTATTTTTTCTGGAAATTTTAGACGGGCCCACTTATATCTAGGAACTTTTTGTGAAAGAGCTACACCAGCTGTTGCTAAGTCCATAACATAAGATAGCAGATCCCAATTACCTGATTTAATTATTCTTCCTCTATACACTGAAGCTCTACTGAGAGCTTCATATGCTCGCCAAAGCTCTTCGTAGTCTGTGATGTAATATGGTACATTTTCATTAAGCCATTCAATTAGCTGATCATAATCTAGTTGTGATTGTGATGCAGCTAATTTTGCTTGCCATGCATATTTAGAACTGAAAATTGCTCTGAGAGTTTCAAAAGGATTATGCTCTCTATCACGCGGCCTAAGTATTGTTTTTGCTATGTTTAGACTTACTTTTCCTACACCTTCAGCTATTGCTTCTAGATCATTTATTGCAGATCTTAAATCTCCTTCAGATCTCTGTGCAATAAATCTTAGAGCATCTTCCTCACATACCAAGTTCTCGGCACTACATATTCTTTTCAAAACCTTTACTACATCAGATTCTCTAAGTTTTTTGAATTCTATGAATTCAGCTATATTTCTTAGAGGCCTTAACTTAGGATCCCAAGGATCATTGGCAGTCATAATCACAGGGTGCCGAGATATCTCAATTAACTTAACTATTGCTTCCAATCCACCTAAATCAGCTCTACCTTGTAGTCCGTCTACTTCATCTAAGAGAATTATTTTGCTTCTAGCTCCAAATATTGAAGTTCTGCGTGCAGCTGTAATGGCTATTCTCTCTATATCTGAAGCTCTTCTAAAGTCACTAGCATTCATTTCAATTAGTTCATATTTTAGCTCTTTTGCAATTGCCTCCACCAAGCTTGTTTTACCAGAGCCTGGAGGACCCCAAAGGAGAGCTGCTTTTTTCTTAACATTGGGCCAGCTCTTTATCCAAGCAAGGAGCTTTCTCTTTGCTTCTCCTTGATTCACTACATCATCTATGCGCCTAGGTCTGTATTTAATGACCCAAGGCACTCTTCTAATCATAGACACTTCTATGCACCTATGAATTTCTTACCTAGCAGTGCTAATCTCGCTAGGAATGCATTAAGTTGAATTTCGTCATCAGCTCCCTCAACAAGTCTATATTGTATCTCACCTGCATAGTCAGCTATTAGGACTCTGAGTTCTTCAGGTATTTTGAGATCGGCACTGAAGATTTCTCTATGAATTTGCTTAACAACATCAACACCTGAAAGTCCATATTCTATCATGAGCTTTCTAAGTTTTTCTCGAGATTCTATGAATTTGCCTCTTAGAGCTAATTGAATCATTTCTCTAACTTCTTTAGGATGTGCTAGTCCAACAACTTTGTAAACAGTACTGATAGTTACTTTGCCTAGAGCGGCAGCTGCTTGTAGAATATTAATTGCTCTTCTCATATCTCCTTCGCTAAGCTCATATATTACATCTAGAGCCTCTTCTTCATACTCTACTTTTTCATTATTGGCAATCCACTTCAATCTTGAAATCACATCTTCTCTCCTTAAGGGAATGAATCTAAATACTGCACATCTAGATTGAATGGGTTCTATTATTTTACTTGGATAATTAGCTACAAGTATGAATCTAGTAGTCTCCACATACATCTCCATAAGTCTTCTGAGTGCTTGTTGAGCATCAGGGGTCATATTGTCAGCTTCATCTAAGAGAATTATTTTAAATGGTATTATTCCTGGAACTCTGCTTCTAGCAAACTCCTTCACCTTTGTTCTTATAACATCTATACCTCTCTCATCGCTTGCATTGAGCTCTAATACATATCTTCTCCAATCCTCACCATAGAGGTCGTGAGCTAGCGCTAATGCAGCTGTTGTTTTTCCTGTACCTGGTGGTCCAGCAAAGAGTAGATGTGGCATATTTTTCTCTTCAACGAATCTCTGTAATCTTCTTACAATTTCTTCCTGATTTACTATTTCCTTGAGGGATTTTGGTCTGTATTTCTCAGCCCATAGTATTTCTGCAAATGCTTCAGAGACACTCATGGAGTCTCACCTACAACTATCTTTACCTACGAAATTTTATAACCCTATAGATGTAACTCTCTTCATCGACCCCACGAACTAATTAGGTCTGAGAACTTGATTCTAAATATGGACTAGTATAGAATCTTAGGTGGATATACCGTGAACATTGAGCAACTAATTGAAGGTCTTGAAGTATCATTTATGCTTTCTCCAGCTAGAGTTACAGTGCTGAAGAACTTTGGTAAAGCACCCTTTATTGAGGATATAGTATTATCTAGGGGGATAGAAATCGAGATTCCTAGATGGTTAGCTCTAATTCTTGAGAAATGGGGTGTAGTAGAGCTGTCACCCAACGAAAGACCGAGATTAGATACTGTTGCTAGAGCTAAAATTCTGGAGCGCGACATGGAAAGAAGAGGACTTAGGACTTTAGCTAAGCTACATCCATATTTCTACATAATGATTAGGCTCATGGTTCGAGAATTAGAGAGTAGAGCTAAAAGAGAATTGAATATATCGGTATTGAAGGAAATAGATGCTATAAGATCTAGTCTATATGATGTACTTAAATTAAGATTAGGAAAGATAATAGATGCAGCTCTAATGGGTACGGTATCT
>QMXA01000235.1 GCA_003661905.1 Thermoprotei archaeon
ACAAACTCCCATCAATAGAAAGCGCTAAAAGATTGAAAAGTCAAGCTCCAGAGAATTTCATAATAAATATGAAGGCATGGCAAGTTATATCACATTCGCCAAAAAGCCCTACATGGAGAAAAGCAGGTATAAAGATCGACCCATCAAAAGCTCAAAATTATGGATATCTAAAACCTACTAAGGAGAATTTTGAAGCTTGGGAAAAGATACTCGAAATTGCACGTATATATAACCCACGAGTTATAGTAATACAAACACCCCCCAGCTTTGGATATAGTGAGATAAATTTCAGAAATGCCCGCGAGTTCTTTCAATCAGCCCCCTCCAATAACTTCATCTTGGGTTGGGAACCTAGGGGAACATGGAGACATTACCCGGCTATGATTGAGAAAATAATAAATGTGGAAAGAGTTATACATGTAACTGATATACTCAGATGGAAGCCTATTATTAAGGAGAACCAAGAAGTCTTATACACAAGACTTCATGGTTTAGGAGGTAAAGAAGTGAATTATAGATATAAGTACAAGGAAGAAGATTTTAGTATGCTAGTAACAGCCATTATGGATATATTAAGAAGACATGAATATATCCGTGAAGCATATGTAATGTTCAATAACATATATATGTTTAATGATGCTCAAACATTTAGAGATTACGTATTACAAAAACGCATAGCCTTAGAAGTAGTGTAGATAGTTGAGGGAGAATGGCATGAGCATTTATTGGTCTCGTTGTGATATTTGTGGAAAGTACGAAGTTGTAGCTCTGTGTTATTCGCTAAAACTAAATGTCTGCCCTCACTGCTGCATTACATGCCCTAAGAGGTCTAAATGCATGAAGAGAACATGGGTCTTTAGCAGATGACACAGGTTTATTGATGCATTTTTTGACTAATCCTACCGGTACGATGCTTAAGCATAAAGAACAATAATAAAATTATTAAAAGACCTAAAATGAGTGAAGTTACGGCAAAGAATATTTTCGACATTCTAAGCAGCCCTAGGTGCAATCCAGAATATTAGTTCACCACCACCTGGTAAATCCAGGTATATTTTCATAGGTTTTGCAGTGCCGAAGGCTATAGTGACAGTATCTGATAAATCTAATGCCTTAGCTACGGGTTTTAAGAGATCCACGGAGTATTTAGCTGAAGCAGCATCTGCTGAGGCTTGAAGAGTTATAAGAGGCTTAAAGTGCTGTAACTCAGCTATGTATTCCTTATTTTCACTAACAGAGTGTACTATGATAGAGCCTGTTCTGGAGCTGTAACTGAACATAACTTCATCTCCAATGACCCTTAGATCCTTAATTATTTTTGAGAATTCTTCTGAAGGCATTTGCATAGTTACTTCTAGTTCTAAACTTAATTCACTAAGCTTTTCTGGCGCAACCTCTCTTAATCTAACCTTATACATTCTCTCGATACCTGTCTTTACATTGGAAATTACTAAGTGTAGTTCTCTATAACCTTCACTCCATTCCATTATCACTCTATCCCGCTTAGTAGCTCTCTTTAAAGCTTTTGTGAAATCTTCTTTTTCTAAAATGAGCTCTACCTCCTCTGTTATGCTATATTCTTCGAAGGATGTTGAAGGTATCCGGACAATGACCATTGTTGACTTATCGGGACTTAGCCCTATCGCTTCTAAAGTTTCAGATTTGAATGTTAGGGGTATCTCGTCAAGTACTGCAAATGCTGATTGAACTATTTTCTTTAAGTTTGCACCTGTTGGATAGATAGCTCGTATAACCATTACACTACCCCTATCTCTATAATTCCAGGAATCTTAATAATTCTAGGTACTAGTAAACTCCAGATAGGTGATTTAAGTTGAAAAAAGCTATTATAAGTAGAGCTATTGGTGATTATGTAACTGTTGAAATGGATGCAACATACGCACCAGACTTTCTTGAGGAAATAAGAAACTTCTTAAAGCGAGGAGGAGAGGATGTAGCTGATACCATAAGAATGATCAAGAACTTCGATGTATTCCATGATTTCATGACTAGGAAATTCAAGGAATATTTAGTACCTAAGAAAGAATTATCAGATCTCATTAGAGGGAATGTAATTATTGATAAAATAAAACTCATTAAAGATAGTAATAGGAGAAGAGTTTTAATAATGTTTGACCGAAGCGTTAAGGAGTATGAAATTATTAAAGTACTTAGTGAATTAGGATTTGAAATACAAAAGAGGTAATTACTTAGATTTCGATTTCGAAGAACGTCTGCGCTTCCTTCTTGTTTTTGATGGAGCTTGGACAGGTACTTCTGTGGGTATTGCGAGACTCTTTATAAGCTTCTCAGCCTCTCTAGGGGTTATTTCAGCTCTAGCTAATTTATCCCATATCTCAGCTTTCTTTATCATTATCTCTATGTCATATTCGCTAAAACTCTCTAGAGGTATTTCTTCGTATTCTTCCTCCATCTCTGCTTCTGTAGCCTCTGATCCTTCTTTCTCGGTTTCTATTTCTTCTATGAATTCTTCCTCACTTCTCAAGACCTAAAATGCCCCAGTCATGTGTGTTAGTTTGACTCTATTAAACTCTAACGTATCTTGGAATTCTGGGAGCTTCAATTACTGCTATTAAGTTTAGCATAGGTACAGTAAGTATAGCAGAACCTACATCTAATTCTGCTAAGGTCTTTTTCATTAACTTTTCAGCGGCATATGTATGTAATGCTAAAGAAGCTACAGCAAATCCTATTTCTCTAGGATCTACAAGTTTAAAGTACATCTTGACTCCTGTATTGGTAATTACATCATGAGGGAGAGAAGAAACTCTTTGAGAAGTCATTACAATTATTAT
>QMXA01000236.1 GCA_003661905.1 Thermoprotei archaeon
AGGTAAAGGAAGGCTCGGAAAATTCGAGATCGAGTCACCGACCATAGTCCGATTCGGAGAATTGACGCACGATGAGTTCTTCGTGACTAAGGATGCCGCCAGGGAGGGGGTCAAAATAGAAAACACAGGAAACGAAAACCTAGTAATCCTGAAGAACTTCGGACCAGGAAATCAAGAAGCACCAAAAACCTTATAATAAGCTCAGTCTTTCTTAATCTTGCCAATACTTTTTCTTCTTTTTTATCCTATCTAGGAAATAGAAATTGAAGGACCTTTAGCGATCTGTCGACCTGAAAAGCCTTAAAAGTGAATAACTCTCATAATTCTCTCGATGATTCTTAGAGGATGGTATTCCCAGAATGGTTGGAGGACGAAACTTATACTCATAAATCAAAATAATGAGGCTGTTAAGCTTAGAATAAAACTGTTTGAGGGAGAAAAAGGAAGGCTCCTTGCTATGATAAACATGAAGTTAAAGCCCAAAGAAATGCGCTTCTATAACCTCGACAGAATCAAACGCATTTCAGGCAAGGCTGGAGTTATCCTAATAGATTCTGAAAAGCCCATAATCTGTAGCGGCCATCTTGTAAACCTTAATGACGAGATGAAAGTACTCGACTATAAACTCGTCTCCATTGAAGAATCTAAGGGATGTTGTTGAAAATGAGCAGAGAAAATCTATCCGTAAAAATTAAGTTCGAGCCAGATAGTGATCTAATAGTAGGGGAAGCTCCTAGCGGAAAATCCTTAACCATAAGATTATCAGAAGATCCATCTCCATTGGAGTTAATGTTAATTGCCTTAGGAGCCTGCGCCGCCGTGGACGCCTATAACGTCTTGACCATTAGAGGAGGCGCGGTCAAAGTTATAGAAATAAGTCTCAATTGCAAATATGTAAGAGAGAGGAATTCTTATCTTGATGAGATATCAATGACTTATAATATTGAGGCAGAGAAAGTTGGAAGGAAAGAGGCAGAAGAAGCTATCAAGCTCTCACTGGAAAAGTATTGCAGCGTTGGAAATATCTTAAGGAGGAAAGTGGAGATTAAACCTCCGATAGTGAAGCTCAGGAAAATCAAAAGTAAGAGCAGGGGCTTTAATGCTTAAGCTTTATCTCAAGGTTCATCGGGCTAAATACTGGACACCTCATTTTAGCATCTTCGATGAGCTTTAGAAGTTCCTCTTCTGGAAGATCACACTTGAGTTGCAGATAAATTACCACACTCTTAATTGGGTCTCTATTTTCCGAGATTCCCGCAAGTCTAGAGTAATCCACTTCTGCCTCAAGTTCTAGCTTAGCGTCGGAGACATGAATTTCCTTCTCCGATAGAATAAGCATAATTGTCGAAAGATAACTTGCTGCAACACCGTAAAAGAAATACTGTATAGGCGTGGGTCTGATACCTCTCCCTCCTAAGAATGTTTGTAATTCTGATTCTAAGATTAGGGGCGTCTTCTCAGCTCTCACCTCAGAATACATCTGGGGATAATTCTTAACAAGATTCCATTCAACGTTAATTTTCAACTTCTCGAGAGCCCTTGATCGATCCTTCTCGATTTTACGGAAGCTTTCCTTAAGCGTCTTCACATTAATATTATTTACTATATCGGAATCTTTGCTCCCATACACTGACATACTTACTTTATTTTAAATTGACCTAAACTTAAACCTATTTGAGGGACATTATTCAAAATCTAATTTTTAGATGGATTAAGTTTTTGAATCGCAAAATACTTAACGACAAACGAGAGTGTCAAAAATCAAAGATCGGGTTACTAATGGCAATAGAAGTTTAAGATTACCAGAATTATTAATTTATAAGCTTTTCCGAAAATATTTTACCTAAACACTTATAACCGCCCTCAGTAAAAATATTACATAAGGAGTTGAGAGTATGAAACGCGGTGGAAAAAGATCTTCAAAAATCTTGAATGAAAAAGTTTCTCGAAGAACCGCGCTTTCCACTGCTGGAAAAATTGCAATAACAGCAGTTGTTGCTGGAGTGGTTGCTGGAGTTGGTGGTTATCTAGCAGGTTCTGCAGCTGCTCCACCGAAGACCGTTACTGAAACTGTTAGGGAAACTGTAACTAAAACTGAGACTGTAACTAAGACTGTAACTGCGACAGCTACCTCGCCGACTACCACCCCAGCTGCAGAGCTATGGAAGCAACAGCCCTTCAAGGGGGTAACAATTAAGGTCGCTACTTTAGCCAGCGGGCCGAAAGGCCCCATCTCGGGGGCACTGTATTACATTAGAGATAGATGGGAGGCCGTAAGCGGCGCGAAGCTCGAGATAATAGAGCTTCCCTTCTCAGACCTACCAGTAAAGATCATGGCCGACCTGACAACTGGTACGGGAGCATATGATGGTTTCGTCCCATGCTCTAATATCTGCGGAGATCTCGTCATCCCAGGCTATGTGCACTGTGTCGAGAAATGGTTTGGAGATCCGAAATTCCCGCCTTGGGATCCAACGCTTTTCCCATGGGTCATTGCGCAGTGCTCTCAGTGGGGTGGTAAGTGGTATGGTGTTCCACTAGATGATGATGCATGGTACCTCTACTGGAACATATACTGGATGGATTATTGGATGAAGGACAAAGACAAGATGCGGGAGTTTAAGGATAAGTACGGATATGAGCTGAACATTTATGAATGGTATAAGAAGAGAACGCTAACTTGGCAGAAGATACGAGATGTGGCTGAATTCTTCACAGGCTGGGACTGGAACAATGATGGTGAGCCAGATTACGGAATCGTAATGGGACTGAAAGTAGGAGAGCAAGGGCCGATGTGGTACTTCCCCTTC
>QMXA01000237.1 GCA_003661905.1 Thermoprotei archaeon
ATGTAATAGCGCCCTAGGTTAGCTATGTTTAACTTTAGCCTCCCAATGTATACCGCTCCCCGATGATGTCCCTGTCCATCTGGCTTATAAACCTAGAAGGGTTGACTTAAGTTGTAGCTTTCACCTTTACGGGGTTTAGGGTTATACTCGGTTGACCTCTGTCTACCTCGGTCGCCGAGGAGCTCTAATAGGGGTTATCCATGGGTATTATACTAGGGGGAATAAGAAAGATTGTACACAAATATCTGAGACTTTTTGATGTTTGTTATATAATGGAAGTGAGCGAACTAGACTCATTGAAATAAAAATATAGAATAGATAAAGAAGGCGTGTGTACTATTTAGCGACGTATTCAGGGTACTTACTATGAACATATGCAGTTAATGACCTTGCACTTCTGGCATTAAATTCTTTTAATTTATTAATCCTTCTCTTTTCTTCGTCTGTTAGTTCATTGTATGCTTTTCTCGCTATGTTTTTCCCACGATCTGTTAATTTATACACCACAATTGTAACTTCTTCGCCGTTAAACTCCTTAACCTCCTCCTCTGTTTTAACTAGCCCTGTTAGAATAAGCATTTCGACATCTTCTATTAATTCCTTAGAAAATGGACCATATTTATATGGTACAAAGTTGTAACCTTGATCTTTTATTATGTTTAGTTCCTTATCTAGTAGGAATACTAATTTCTGAAGCTTGGTTTTACCTCTAATTTCGCCAACAACATATAATGTTAAGAGGGGCCATATCATTCGCTTTAAAGGTAGTTCATCTATGAAAAAGCTTCTAAGAATCTGAAGATTCTTAGCAACCTCTTTTCCTCTTTCTGTTAGCCTCAGTTCTCTCCTAAATGGGAAGCCTTTGGAAACATCTTCCTCGATTAGTCCTGCCTCTTTAAGCTCTCTTAACCTCTGCTCGACTGTCGTGGCGCTTCCACCAACCTTGCTGATTAGCTCTCTAACGCTCATAGACTTCTCGCAAAGCGCTAAAAGAATATCAACGGCTCTACTACGAAACAAGATCTCCAGCAAGCAAACCACCAATCCGATTCTAATATTATGGTGATCCTTTAAAAAGGGTTACGCGTTATGTAACGGAAAAATTTATTAATATGTTACGGGTTACATAACACGTATAAAGGGTGAGGAACTTGACCAGCAGGCCTGAAGAAAAGTGGATTTCGGTCAAGGTTAGATATGTTAACCAAGTGAAGGAGTTTAAGTTTAATGTGCACTTTAACATACGTAGAGTAAGAGAGGAAGTAGTAAGAGCCTTTAACCTAAGGCCTCCCTTTGATAACTATCAGCTATACTGGCTCAAAGATAGTACGCAGATCCCATTAAGCGATCTTAACAAATCCCTTCTTGAGTACGGGATTCCTGATGGAGCTACATTGCTACTAGTGCATGTCCACGTTGTTGGCTGATATCATGGTAAAACAAAGGCTGCTATTACCTGTGCAAGTAATTGAGAAGACATTAAAGGTCATGCAGAAATATGGTGAACAGAGCCGTGAATGTATAGCTTACTGGTTAGGTGAGCGACTGGACGAAGATTCCATAGTAGTGAATGAAGTATATATCCCAAAACAATATGCTACTGTTATAGCCTCTAAAGTACAGGAAACTGATGTAGCTAGGCTCTTCAGTATCTTAGAGATTGACGAAAAGGTTTTAGTAGCACAGCTACATACGCATCCAGGCTCAGCATTTCATTCTCTAATAGATGATGAGTATCCAGTAGCTTTTGAGGAAAATTTCCTCTCTCTTGTCGTACCTCATTATGGCTTCATAGATACAGGATCCTTTCCTAAACTATCGAAAGTTTATATCTACAACGAAGGATTATGGAGTGAAATACCTTTTGAGGAAGTGATCACTATAATTCCTGGACGATTTAGAGAGGATTTATTTCATAGAACAAAGCTTTTAATTAAGGAATATGCATCGCAAGCATCAGTCCATATTGATCAAATAGCTAATTATCGAGTAGCAGTAGTATTGAGTGAAGTAGCATTTAAGAATGTATTAAAGTACTTTACAATGCTCGTAACGGCCATCAACCTATTGGCAAGGCTATCCTTCAACATTGATGTCCTACTGCCAGAAATCAGTACGCCTGAGGAATTTAGAAATATTTCAATCTATAGAAGAAAAGCTTCGAATTTAGTTCGTGTTATTTATTGCTCAGTAAATCCATTTGGAACCATAAGAGTGAATAGTAAAAAGAGAGGATTATATGATGTAGCATTAGTTATAGGGGCCGAGAATGAATTCGGGGTTAATGCTAAAAAGAAGATCTTCATTGATTCATTTGGTTGGACCTCTTTATTGTGGTATCAAGAAGACTTCTGTTACAACCCAAGCCCTGAGATTAAAGAGTATAATCCAATTTCTGCATGTGCCGCTGTAGCCCTCGGTATTGCGGAAGTTTTCAAATCCATGCTTAATAATATTTATGGTTTAAACGTCGAGTCTAATAAGTCGCTAAAACTCTCTCTACTCAACTATCATATAGATAGCCCAACTTATTTTGAACCTCAACTACCAGAAGTAATAGACGTAGGTAAAGTTTACCTCATAGGGGCTGGATCCTTAGGTAATGCCATTATGTATCTACTCACTTTGTTTTCATTAAAATACAAGGTTCGTGGAACTATGTATATAGTAGATCCCGATGTACTTGAGACGTCAAATTTAAGTAGGCATATTCTAGCGACAATAGCTGATATAGGTGATTTTAAAGCTAATATAGTATTGAAAAGAGCAAGAATACCCTCGCTGAAGATAGTAAGCATATGTGGAA
>QMXA01000238.1 GCA_003661905.1 Thermoprotei archaeon
GTCATTTGCGTTGATATTCTATATAGGCTTACCTCTACTACCTAAATTCGTTGATGTAGTTACGTCATCAACCATAGTAGCTGACCTCAATAGATTGAATATGACTGTTACATACCCTGAAGGATATGTTAATGGAAGATTAGGCACCCTTAATTATGGATTACTCGAATTCTATGATTCAAAGAATTATGACCCTGAATCTCTAGTAGCTGCATATTTTATAGAGAGTAATGGTAAGTATACAACTAAGCCCCCAGATGGAGGCTTACCTCCTGAAGATGAGCTTTACCCAGTGCTTAATCTCTATGGACACTTATTCTTTGGAAATCCCATTAAGGATCTTAAACTATGTCTTTTAAGCACTTCATATTGTAATATAAACATTTCAATTCCTGGCTTAGTAGTAGCTAATGAGTATTTAGCAATTCATATGGGTCTGAATGCTACTCCTATAAAATACGAAACAAATGACTATAGAACGTGGGTTATAGTAAGATCTACAAATAGTACTAATGAGATCTACATAACCGTTCCAACAAGTTATGTAGAACTTAGTGAATTGACAATTAATTCCACATATGTGGAGTTATCAAAATTAAGGAGTTATTCATGGGATTGGGGTGGAGTCTCAGGAAAGACTTTCATAGTAATGTTGGAACCTGGAGTATGGAATGTTTCATTAACATATACTTCAGGAACTGTGATAACTCCATCACTTCAGGAAAAATACTACTTTAAGGAGCTTATAGGTACTGGAGAATCTGATGTTCTTTTCTCACTAATAAGCATAGTATCATTGCTATTTGTTATAACTACACTCTTACCAACATTATACGTCTCCTTACTACTAGTTGCTGCTTACGGTATGGCAAGGATACTAGGAGGGAGCAAAGTAAAAATACCACTGGTGTAATGGTCATGAAACCCAGTAAGTTAATGATTATGGCAATATTGACATTTTGCATAAATGTACCTGTATTAATTTCTGAAGGACCATTCTTAGCTAAGGTATTTTCAGTAATGACTTTGGGAATAGCTATACTCGTAACTATAATTAGAATTATTCAAGCTGGAAGGATTAGAAAGTTGAGGACTTAATTATGTAATTGGGGATATTGCTATTATGAACTTAGATCCTTCAATATCCCATTCCTTAATGAGTTTACCCTTAATCTCTCCAAGAACCTTTACATCTATACTACTTGCCCTGACTTCTTGGGCTATATATTTGAGTTCCTTCTTTAGTAATTCAGCCTCTTTCTCGGTTGGTGTGGATATTTCAACCATTATTTTAGCATCTAACTCTAGACCTAGCTCCTTTCTCATGACTTGAATTCTTCTCACAATATCTCTTGCTAAACCTTTTGCTAATTCTAATTCAGAGACCGTTAAGTTTAGTATTATTTCACCCCAGGAAGTCTTTGTACCATCGTATCCGCTAGCATAGTTCTCATTAATGGATACGTGATGTGATTTTAACATTATTGTTCTATTAGCTATGTTTAACTCTATTAGGCCTTTGCTTCTTAGGACTTCAGCTATGCTCCTAGAATTTTGCTCTATGTACTTTACTATTTTTGGTGTTAGTGATCGGAACTCTTTACCAAGTATAGATAATATGGGTTTAGCTTCAAGTACTTTGTATTTAGATCCTTCCTCTGGATTGAGTATATGTATCTTTCCTACATTGACTAGTTCCTTTACAAGGTTCTCTAGAATCTTTACTGACTTCCTAATACTATCCATTGAAGTCACTATTATAAGCTCAGGGAGCGGTTGCCTTAGCTTAATACTGTGTCTCATTCTTATAGCTGCACTCATTTCGAAAATCTCTTTAACTAAATCCATGGATCTCTCTAATTCATGGTCTATGAACTTAGATATGGGCTTTACCCATTCAGTCATGTGAATAGATATGGGTGCTTTAGCCTCTGCTGGAAGTACTAGTCTTTGATACAAATACTCAGATATAAATGGGATTATAGGAGCAGCTAAAGTAAGCCAAGTCTTTAAGACATAGTACAGTGTTGCATAAGCTGCTAACTTATCTGGGTTCTCAGCTTCCTCCCATACTCTTCTTCTTATTAATCTTATGTACCAGTGACTAACATCCTCTATTATAAAATCTTTGATTAGTCTTGCAGCTTCATGAATTCTCAATTCTTTGAATGCTTTAGTAACTCTATCAACTAATAACGCTAATCTAGAGAGAATCCACCGATCTTCTGGTCTCAGATATTTCTCAACCTTATCCACTGTATATATTTCTGGATTGAACTTATCGAGAGCCATATAGCTTGTTGCAAATACAAACACATTCCATACTATATTTAGATCTCTTCTTGCCTGTTCGAGAGCTCTAGGCGAGAACCTTACATCCTCCCATGTAGTGTTTTGTAGGAGCCAGAATCTAAGTGGATCTCTACCATACTTTGTAATAACATCTCGAGTCTCTACCACATTACCTAGTGATTTATGCATTTCTCGTCCATATTCATCCAGCATAAATCCATGTAGTAGAACCGAAGCGTAAGGAACTTCATTGAACCCTAATAACCCTGCTCTAAGTAGACTTAGAAACCAGCCTCTAGTTTGGTCATGGCCTTCTACTATGAAGTCTACAGGTTTTAACTTATTCCACTTCTTAAGTGGTTCTGGTGCCAGGCTTGCGAAGAAGGATATACCAGAATCAAACCATACATCAACTACATCTGGTACTCTTCTCATGGCTCCTTTACATTTAGGGCATGATAACTCTATATCTACCCATGGTCTATGTAGATCTTTAGGAATA
>QMXA01000239.1 GCA_003661905.1 Thermoprotei archaeon
ATACCGACAATTTTATAGAGCATATTACATGATGAGATATAATCTACTATATCGTTAACTTTAGGTTTCTCCTCTAACCATACACCATGAGGTAAATCACTTAGAAGCGTATGGGCAACACCCATAGCTAAACCATATCTACCTTTAACGATAGCATAGGTGTATCTAACGCCAATACATAAATCAGTTACATCCAAGTCTTCATCAAGAACTTCTAGAACTCTCTTAGCAGCTTCATCGACGATCATAGCTAAACCCCCAATAAGGACATGAGTTAACATCAATCTTAGTCTTTTCTCTCCAATAGCTAAGGAACCGCTTTTAACCTACAAACAGGGAATGGGTAGATACCTAATAGTTACAAGTATGTTTAGGATTAAAGATGAATTCTTAAAGATATTAGAGAAGGGTAAGGAGTACCACTACGCTATAATGGAAGTATTGGGTTTTGATGAAACACTAAAAAGAATAGTCAAAAACTGGAACAGTAACGAAACTATAAGAGCAAGTTGCTTAAATATCCAGAAGGGTATGTTTATTCTCTACATTCTATTAAGAATTGAGCTTTGCAGTGTAAGCATCTATTTTCAATAAAGTATTAAGAGGCTTCATGTGCAACAATTATAGCAGAAGAAATATTATGGTATCTTGCAGATTCGAGAATGAGAGAAGAGAGGATATGAAGAGTTTAGCATTGAATTTAAGGATTACTGGTATTGTTCAGGGTGTTGGCTTTAGACCTTTCATTTACAGACTGGCTAAAGGACTTAACCTTAGAGGTTATGTGAAAAATCTTGGTGGATGTGAGGTTGAGGTTTACATTGAAGGTGAGAGAGATAGTATTATGCGTTTTCTCTCTAAGCTTATGGTAAAGAAGCCCCCAACATCAATTATTGATGAAGTTGAAATAGCCCTTACCGAAATTAAAGGTTTAAAGGAATTCTATATTGAAAGGAGCGGCTTAGAGTCATCCCTTCCCTCTATGATACCTCCTGATATTGGTATTTGTGATGAGTGTTTAAGAGAAATACTTGACCCTAAGAGTCGCTGGTATCTCTATCCGTTTAATAGTTGTGTTTGGTGTGGACCAAGATTCTCAATGATAGAGAAAGTACCATACGATAGAGATAATACTTCAATGAGAGATTTCCCTCTATGTAGTGAGTGTTTAAGGGAGTATAATGATCCAAATAATGTTAGAAGATTTCACGCACAAGGTATAAGCTGTCCTAAATGTGGTCCAAAGGTAAAGCTATATGATAATCGAGGTCTCCCTATCAAAACTAGTGATCCTATAGGTGAAGCTGCTAAACTGGTTAATGAAGGATTTATTGTTGCCATTAAGGGCTTAGGAGGATACCATATCGCAGCTTTAGCTTCAGATGATGATGTTGTGTTGAAGCTTAGATTGAGAAAGAATAGACCTCAAAAACCTATTGTTCTTGTGCCTTTGAGGGAGAATTCTCCAGTATCAAAGTATGTTGCTCCAGGACTCGATATGCTCGGAGTTATGCTTCCCTATACTGGACTACACTACCTACTATTATTGGAGACTAGAGATAAATTCTTAATTATGACCAGTGGTAATCCCCAAGGTAAACCTATATGTATTGATGAGGAGAGCGCCTTCAAGAAGTTAAGGGGTATTGTTGACTATTTTCTCGTTCATAATAGGAGGATTATTAATAGAGTGGATGATAGTGTTTTAAGGGTTACCTGGGGTAAACCAGTATTTCTACGGAGGAGTAGGGGTTATGCTCCCACATGGATTAAGACTAGAATATACTTTAAAAAGCCAGTAATAGCTTTAGGTGCTGAGCTTGCAAATACTGCCGCAATAGCCTACAGAAACTACATTATTCCAACACAGTATATTGGTGATATGGATGAACTAGAGAATGTGGAGTTTCTAGAGTCTGCATTAAAATTCCTACTAAAAACATATAAGATAGACGTTAGGGAGGCTATTATAGTATCGGACCTTAACCCTGTCTATGCTACAACAAAGCTTGCAGAAAAATATCATAGAGAGTATGAAACACCCTTAGTTAAGGTTCAACATCATCATGCACATATAGCTTCAGCTATGGTTGAGTATGGAATAGGTAATCCTAGTGAGAGAGTTATTGGTATAGCTATTGATGGTTTCGGCTTAGGAACTGATGGTATGGCCTGGGGTGGTGAGGTGCTAGAAGTATCTTATAGGGAGTTTAAGAGGATAGGACACTTAGAATATCAGCCATTACCTGGGGGTGATATATCAACTATTTGGCCAACTAGAATCTTAATCTCAATACTAGGTAGAGTTTTAGATGAGGAAGAGGTGTATAGTTTAGTATCAAAGTTTAATCTTCATGGGAAGCTTAAGTATGGCTTTAAGGAGTTACAATTGCTCCTTAAACAGTGTAAAAGTGTTAAACTCTACACTTCTGGGATGGGTAGAATTCTCGATACGATCTCAGCATTACTCAATGTGTGTTGGTATAGATCTTATGAAGGTGAACCTGCAATGAAACTTGAAGCTTATAGTAGGAAGGGTAAAATCCTAAACCACAATATCAAAATAACATGTAATAATGGGGTTTCAATTGTAAACACAACAGATATAGTATTATGGTGTATAGAGAAACTAATGGATAATGTGGATAAGCCTAGTATAGGTAAGACCGTACAATACATGTTAGGTTATGCTCTTGGATCCATAGCTAAGAGTAGTATTAAGGGTAGAAGGGATGTAATAGGCGATGTAGTCTTTGTAAGTGGTGGTGCAGCAGTAAACGAGATAATACTAAG
>QMXA01000240.1 GCA_003661905.1 Thermoprotei archaeon
GAGATTCCAAAAGAATTCTTTGACATGATATTTAAAGCTCTGGAAATGGTAGGAGCTATTGAAAAGGAGAATAGATGATGAGTAATGCAAATTGATTATCTATCCCTATTACTAATCATTCTATCCTCTATAGCTCCCGGATTTGAAGCTAGGTATGCAGCACCGCTTGCTCTTAGTCTAGGTCTTCGAATTGAGCAAGCGTTAATACTTACAATACCAACGAGTCTCATACCAGTGTTCCTAATTTTAGCTATAGGAAATAAACTCCTAGCAATTCTAAGGAAAATGAGTGATATGAATTATGTAAATTTTGTAGCTTCTCCTCTATATAGAGTAGTTCTTAGAGCTAGAGAGAAGGTAAGTTCTAAATTTGAGTTAGCTGGTTATGTAGGATTGACATTATTTGTTGCAATTCCACTGCCATTTACAGGAGTTTGGACAGCATCTCTAGGAGCCTCTTTACTAGGACTAAATAGAGTTAGAAGCCTTCTAGCTATAGCTATTGGAAACTTTATTGCTGTAGCATTAACTACAGGGCTCTTCTCCATTCTATTATCTATTATGGGCTAGATAAGAATCGGTAGATTAATTATGAAGCACGACTCCTCAATCTCAGAGGGATTAGATGAAAATCCATGTAGTGACAATCTGGCACTATCACCAGCCATGGTACTACAGTCCTGAGAGGGGATATTTCATTAAACCTTTTGTGAGGTTACATACAGTCGGAAACTACTTGAAAATGGCACTAATACTCAAGAAATTCAAAGATATGAGAGCTGCCTTCACCTTCAGCGGCTCATTACTGAAGCAACTTGAACTATATAGAGGTGGAGTTAAAGATAGAGCAATGATTATATCTGAGAAACTAGCTAAAGATAAAACTCTAGCACCAATAGAAATAGTTGACCTAGTTAAAATACCTGGGGGATTTTTTGACATATCGAAAAAGCGCATGGAATTCTCACCTAGGTACTTACAACTATTCAAGAAATCTAAGAAGGTCTTCAAGAAATGTCTTAATGTTCCTAGAACTGAATTTAATAAATGCATTGCTTCAAGTTTTGAATACCAGGACTTGGTAGATTTAGCCACTCTCTATAATCTTTTATGGATGGATCCTTTAGTAATCTCAGAACTATATCCGGGATTACTTAGTCTTTTAAATAAGGCAAAGTCAGAGAACCCGGAATATACCGAGAATGATATATTAAGGATACTTAAAACACATGAAGACTCTATATCTAAAATACCTGGAATCTACCAACATTTAGCATCATCTAATTTAGCTGAGTTATTACTAGTTCCGTACTCTCACCCCATTATGCCTATAGTTAATAGTTTCGGGTGGGATGATGACTTAGAACTACATATAGATAAATCTCTAGACTTGTTTAAGAAAGTCCTAAATTATAGATCTAGAGGTTTATGGCCTCCTGAACTAGCTATAAATGAAGAAATTCTAGATATCATAGCTAAGAAAGGTATGGAATATGCAATAATAGATGTCCATGTTCTTAAGCTTAGTGGTGTTGATATCTCGAAAGTTGAAGAATGGATGTATCCTAGATACATAGATTTCAATAAAAGATTATACTTATTTCTAAGATGTACAGAGTTATCAGATGACATAAGCTTTAGATATCCTCACATCCCTGTAGATAGCGCTATATCGGATTTTACAAATAAGCTGAAATCGTTAGCTCAAATAGCACCTCAAGATGGAGTAGTAGTTCTAGCTCTCGATGGAGAAAATCCTTGGGAAAACTACAGTGATTATGGTGATGAGTTCTTAATGAAAATATACTCTAAACTCCTAGAACTGCAGAGCCAAGGTATCTTGTCCATTTCAACAGCTTCGGAGTACATTGATAATTATTCAAATAAGTCTAAGCCTATGATTGAATCTAATCAACTCTATTTAGATTTTAGAAATAAGGATATTTCCAATATCTTGAGGTATAACGAATTACCAAGGAGAAAAGTAAAAGTGAAAATAGCGGAGAGTTCGTGGGCAGGTGAAGGTTTAAGATTAAGTATTTGGGTAGGTAAAAAGCAGGAAAATACTGCTTGGATGTGGTTAGCTATCGCAAGAGATGCCCTCCTTAAACTAACAAATTCAAACTCTATCTACGAAGCTTTAAAAAAAGCTCCTAATGCAGTTGAAATGCTTCTCTGGGCAGAAGGTAGTGATTGGTTTTGGTGGTATGGCAAAGAATGGGGATCTCCTAAAGAATTTGACCCTCTATTCAAGGAATATTTAAGATCTATATACACATTGCTCAATGTAATAGCACCAAGTTACCTATACTCATTATTTTACCCGGATGGAGAGCCTTGTTGCGTTATTGATGTAGAAGGTAAACGAGGTAACAAACATAACTATGTCCAACTATCATTAAGGAGAGTAATAGATAAAGTAACTATTAAGTTCAGCGATGATAAATTATATGTAAATCTCACTCCTAAAAAACTTGATATACTTTGGGATCCTTCCTATGAAGTTTCAATATACATAGGTTCACAATTCATTAACTCTTCTCCATTATCTAGAAATTATAATGTTTATCCAAGATATGTTAAGACACCTGAGCTTGGCCTTCCAATACTGTATGAAGTATCTATTAGATTTGCGCATCAAAAAAATGAAGTAAGGAGAGCTATGGGTGATGAGAATTACGAAACTATATGGAGCAGTAATGTCACTGTAAATGCAGAGTCAAAGATGGGCTCAGAAATATCCTTCTCAATACCCACAAGTATCATAGGTATAGAGAAAGGAAGCAACCTATA
>QMXA01000241.1 GCA_003661905.1 Thermoprotei archaeon
CAGGTCTATCAGCCCAGAAAGCTGACATGGAGTCTATTACTAGTCTTACATGTTTTCGAGGGGATTTGCTATGATCTGAAATTACTCCTAGTATTCTATAAGCTTCTTGTATAGCTGCTACGAGAGTTGGTATTTCAAGAGCTGCATATCTCCTTCTCCTCATCTCTTCACTACTCCAAGACTCTTGAGTTAATTGTCTTGCTGTTTTGAGGAGTCCAAATATGTCAATTACAACTAATTGTGGAGTTCCTATAGGTTCTTTACTACTCCCCAAATTATATGTAGCATAGGATCCGAATTCCATACCAAATTGCTTTGCTTGCTTAATTACGTCTCTAAATTCAGCTTCTGTAGTTACATAGACTATGGGTTCATTATTTCTAAGTCCTGCCCAAGCAAAATGCATAGAGAGAATACTTTTGCCCGTACCTGGTTCTCCTGTTACAACAACCCAGGTGCCTTTTGGTACTCCACCTTCAAGGGCTCTATCAAGATCTTCTATACCTGTTGATACTCGTTCTATTTCTTCCTTTCTTCTCCTTGAAGGTATTTCAGATTTCTCCTCTATTCTTAGCTCTTTCAATATCTGTTCTAGACTATTCTCTTCACTCATGATCTCATTCTCTATATTCATATTTTCAACACATCTATACTACATCTTGAGTACTTATATACTCAATTGAACTTAATAGCTCTTCACTACTCACGAAATGTCACAATGTAGCTTAAGAATTCACACTTCTTATAAATATCGTTTAAGTGTGTTATGTAGAAATCTTTGAGCTTCACCATGTGTTTGCATGGGAAGCCTCTATAGGTATAATCTTCGCAAGTACAATATGATATCGGCAATAATGGCCCACGTCTCCTAAAGTATAGTGTTACTACATGCCATGTTGAGGGTCTGGATTCTGATTTCACCAAACCTACCACAACTACTCTTCTTGAGGATATCTGAACATAACGAAGCTGAACATCCTGCGATTTCACATCAACAACACATGTAATTCCAGTATTAATTAGCTTTCTAAGAAATCTTCGTAGAAGATTTCTTAACTTAGGTGAAAGAGGTCCAGGTTTTAGCTCTTTCAATATCTGGGAAATTATATCTGAGTACTCGGGTATGGAGGAAAATCTTGATAAGATATTTCTATAAATCTCTGTAATTGTGGTATCCATTAAAGGGGATGTCAGTATTGTTCTAGTCATTTTTATTAGGAGTTTTAACACGAAAAGCACCTCTGGGTTCGTGATTATTAACTACAGAGGTTATAACTTGATTTTTACAAGGCTAGTACCGGGATTTCTAAGCCTCGTAGCTTTATTACATCCCCAATTCTATAATTAGTCGCCAGTACTATTCTTGCAGCTTGTGCTTTTGCCTTGGCTCTAGAAAGAGCTAGAACTGCTATTACAGCTTGTTTTGCAAGTGCTTCAGAGCTAAGAGCTACCATATCAATCCCTGCAACGCATTGTGCAATTGCAGAGACTAAGTATGTTAGAGAAAGTTTACCTTCAATAGCCCTTCTAATTAATAATACGTCCTCAGCGACGGGCATCATTATCTCTGCGAATCCAGTTGCAGTAACTCTATTAGATGCTCTAGCAATAGCTTCGTTAACTAATCTAATTGCGTAGAGGGTTGATAGACTAGGTATTTGATCACCAGATACTTCTTCAATTACTCTACCAACGCTTTCATCAATCCAAGGACTTAATGAAGGATCTATACCCAAGAACTTTATTCTTAATTTATTAGCAAGTGTCTTGCCATAAGCTTCAGCTTTGCTAAATACATTAATGATTGAGTCGTCATCGATATACCACTTAGAATATTTTAAATCACGTACATATCTAAGTGCAATACTAATACCATTGATATATGCACTAGTTATTGAAGCTGGGAAATATGGTGTTATTATTGGATTTCCCATTATGGCGGCGAGTTTAGTTGAGGCTTCTAAACAAGACTCTGAAAGCTTCTTAATTGTAGAGAGGTATACGTCTATACCTTTCAAGCTGTGAATATTTATTGAAGAGTATATCCTGTCATAATCGCATAAGATATTAGTATAGGTGTTGAATATACGATCATCATCCTCATCCATGTGTCCTGTAGCTATTAGCACATCTCTAGGAATTTCTCTATCTAGAAAGTCAATGAATTTATTGATGTTAATTGATCTGGGAATTTTAGGTGTTGAAATTCTAATAGTCCAGAGTTCTATGCCTAATTCCTTTGCTAGTTCCTTGGCATAGTATCTAAATTTTTGAATCAGTGAGAGGGCTTTCTCTAACTCTTCTCTACTCCACTTATGCAATCCTAAATGAAGTGTAGCAGCTCTTATAATGATTCTCAAACTATGTACCTCTTAACTTAGTAACTAGTTTATATAGCTCCTCTTCAACCCATGGACCTATATGCTCTATAGAGCCATCTAATTTTCTGATAAATAATCCTTTACCACTTCTTACTTCACCAATTATGTTGAATTCTATACCTAAGTTGTCCAATACCTCTTTAGCATCTTCAATTCTGTCTCTAGGAATAGTTGCTATTAGAGAACCACTACTAATTAATTTAAGTGGATTGACTTTTAGCACTTTAGTTATTACTTTAGTCTCTTCTCTAATTGGTATTCTATCCTCAAAAACTTCTATGAGAACATTAGAGGCATAGGCCAATTCTGCTAAGCCACCTAGTATTCCTCCCTCGGTTGGGTCGTGCATTGCTGATACGCCTACTTTTGCTAGAGCCAGGGCCTCTTTAACAACACTTATTTCCTTCAGA
>QMXA01000242.1 GCA_003661905.1 Thermoprotei archaeon
ACACTTTACCTCTAGGAAATGAACTAATTATCGATTTATACCTGTTGTGTTTTATGGCAGGATTCTTTGTAGGTATTGGTTTTTAGTTATTGTTATTAGCTCTTTAGCTTCTTCTCTAATGCATTAGTTATGGTATTAACTAGTTTCTCTACTTCATTTAGTACATCTTCTACATCTTTTCTAGTTGCTAGATTTTCATAGAAGTTTGTATGCATTGAGTTAGCTAGTTTGAAAGTTATTCTGATCCAGTTGCCGAGTTCTTCAGCAACTTTATCTTTGTAAATCCATAGTTCTCTATGGCTTTCAACTCTCTTACTATATCTTGCGAGTACATATGCTTTTATAGCTAATGCACATGCACCCCATATTTTCTCACTAGCTTGTCTAAGATTATTCCTCATAAGCTCCTCCTTAGCAAGCTCTAAGAGCTCTCTAGCCCCCCTCAAATACTTATCAAAAGCTTCTCTAGGATCAGAATCTCTAGTAATAAGATCTAATAAATACTCATCAACAGAAACACCAATCTCCTCAGCTCTCCTCCGAAGCTCCTCAATAACAACCATAGGCAATACAACACCCATAAAACCACCGACCACACCTAACACTCCAAACATTAAAAACACTACATATCCAAAGACCCAACACTATGCACTAAAACATAGCTACACACAATACAACATCAATAAATATAACCTATACTTAAACAACATCACCTCTCTAAGATGTATTTAATGGAGATAAATAGTTATTAGCTAACAACACCTATAACTCATAACGCTAATATTGCTTCAACTTCTCTTAGCTGTTTTGTTACTTGATCTACTTCAAGACCTAGACCTTCGAGTACATGTAGACCAAGAACCTCATTATCTCTCTCCTCAGCAACTACTATGATAGTAGTTGCTCTCCTACCAAGACATTCTACAATGGCTTTACCTATGTAACGTTCAATAATTCTATTCTCTATAGTTCTAAACCTCCTCTTACCCATAGATTTAATACCCAACTTCTCTAACTTACTACGCTTAATCCAAGTATATGTACTTCCAGTATCAACAAGTAGTTCTAAGTCTAAGTACTTTGATAAGTCATGAGGATTATAGAGCTTCACCTTAGCAATAGTATGACCCATGCTCTAACTCCATCTCTATGAAAACTAAACACCTAAATAATACTTAAAGCACCTTCTAACTACCTTTATGCTTTATATAAACTAGCTTAGTTGAGATAAAGTAGGTTTGTCTTTATTAGCCTTAATCAATTCTCTTGTAAAGTATAGGTCAATCTCTTTACCAAGAATCTTAATAAGTAGTTTCTTACCTGACTGAATTCTCTTTCTAAACTTCTCATCATCTGTTACTAGCCAGAACTTAGTTCATATGATGCAACTATATATGATGAATCATAATATGTTATTCTAAGCTCATGTGCTAACTTCAATATAAGTAGAGTATTGTGCGGAGAAAAAGATATTTAGAATTCTATGTACATTGGTAATCAAACCTAGTAATGATAAAGCTTCATCAATAGATATTCTCTTTATAAAACTGCTCCCCTCCACAACACATTACCTACATCGTATGGCGTAAGAATTAATATGTAGTTTCCTTTAAGGTAATTAATTGCTTTCAAACCAATACCTCTTGAGGTTTAATAAAGCTGAAGTATCAAAACCAGCTTCATCCTTCTTCACGACTAGCCCTTATAACATTAATTATCTCTTCAGATGAGATTTTCTTTAAAATTTCTTGCACATTCATCAATGCCCTCTTAACCTCCTCTTCCTCACCTCCCCCAAAGCCCTCCTAATAACACCACTAATCGAAATCTATACCTCTTTAATTTCTCATAAAGCTCCCTCCTAATCTTTGCAGAAACTGTGACATAACCTACGTAAGCCACCACAAGTAGTATAATAAACAATGATATAAAACACTACTACCATACTATGTAGTACAATATTCGGTCCTACCACCTAATTCTTAACATTTAACCACCTCATTGGTATGCATTAAACTACAGTTAAGCTTGTAATACACCTTAAGCTTTCCTAAAATCCTAGTAGTTGATATAATAGCTAGTATGAAGATTTCATTACTGAATAAATAGCTAGCCAGAAAATCTAACTAAAAGACTATTTAAGCATATTACATGACTTCGAGTACCTCGAAATCTGTGATGTCGTCATGTCAATGATTCTTAACGCAAGGTTTAATGTGTACTGTGTAGCGTGACAAATGAAGTAACCACGACATCCTCTCTAGAAAGTTGTTAATGTAGGTAATCCTAGGTGAATAGAGACGAAGATTTAAAGGCATGATCAACGAGACTTAACCCCCTCCTTAAATTCCTCTAAAGGTGAATAAGAGACCCTATAAAGAGTCGTAGTCTCAAGGATCTACATGGTATTGAAGTTAATCATTAACACTCAGTGGTTGCCCGTGTTTTATCTTTTGGTAACTATGGGTGTTTCGGAAATTTGCATGGGCTTCTCCCTCAACCACTTCATCTGGTTCAGTGATTCATTGGGAGCTACATCTCCACACACCACAGAGTGTGAGTTGCGGGAAGTGCCGTCATTGGCTAAGCCTAATGGCCCTACAACTCATAATGTAAGAGAGGAATATGAATATAATGTTACCAAAATACTCAAATAAGCGATTAGTCTATGTAGTTTTTATAATTTAATGCTTATGGTATTACAACTTTTGAAGGCCATGGTTTTTTAAGATATTCTTCAGCTATTCTACACGGGACATTTAGTACGAATGCCCAGC
>QMXA01000243.1 GCA_003661905.1 Thermoprotei archaeon
CACCTCATTTCTATCAGTGGTTCATTGGTAGCTACTTTGACCTCCACCACAGATGCAGTCTTACGGGAGATAGGTATATCCTCCCACTCCTGATGGTTGCTGCACCATCATTAGAGTGGTAGCTCTACTTCCCACTAACAACTCTATTCTAAAGCACTAAAACCTACCTAAATTTTCAAAACATTCTAACTATTCAAGTAAGTGAATAGTCCTTAGCTATAGATGTTGTAAATCATAAATAGGAGGGCTAAAATGCGTTTTAGATACAAAATTATTTTAGGCTATGATTTATCTTAACTATGGTGTATTTAGTGCATAACTTTACATTACCTATACCTATGGTTACATGGATAACTATTATGTGTATAGTAGTGTTACTAGTAGTAATTATGCTTTTGATTATTTTACCAACATTGACCTTTTCAATAGTAGTTAGTGAGAATTATATTCATATCAGAGCTCTGCCATTACTCAATGTTAAATTTTCAAGAGAGGAAGTTGAACATATCGAAGTTATAGATTTGAACTTAACTCCTCAATTACATATTAAGTGGAGGACTTGGGGTATTGGCCTACCTGGATGGAAAGTTGGTTGGTTTAAACTAGCTAATGGAGCTAATGCATTTGTAGCTATAAGCTCATATAGAGAATCAGTTGTTATCAAGCTTAAGGATGGTAAATACGTAATTCTCTCACCTAAAGAATTCAATATATTTAAATCAACGTTGAAATTGCTTAATTGGCTAAGGTATTAATACTGAAATGAAATAAGATGCTAAATGATGTTTAAAGGCTATAGTATAAATTCTATACTTAATCTTTAGCAGTCTTTTCCCTAACCTCAAGGGCGTTCTTAGTTCTAAACAGAAGGTTTAATAAATATCTGAGATTATAGTTAATTAGTGAGGTTATTTGAAATGTCGGAAATTATTTTAAGAGTCGGAGCCAGAGGTGAGATATATACAACTCGTGAAATTAGAAAGAGAACTGGTATTAAGCCTGGGGGTCGTGTAAGAGCTATTGTTGTAGATGGCAAACTCGTTATTGAAGCTATACCAGATGTTAAGGATCTTATACATAATACTTTACTCACACTAACTCCTCAAGAAGCTGAGAATATAAGCATAGAAGCTCAGAAAGAGGCAGAATTATATGGTTAATACTATAGTTATTGATACTACATACCTTTTACCAATATTTGGGATTGGTATTAAGCTCAAAGACTTTGAGAAGCTCTTTCCTAAGCTAATTAATATGTATAGAGTTTTGTATAATCCTATCTCTATTATTGAAGCTAAGTGGATAGTTATGAGGTTAATTAGGAGAAATCCAGGATTAAGATATAAGCTATTAGAGAGATTTAGAGTAGGATTAAAGACCTTATATGCTGAAGAGAAAATTGAACAGACACAATTAACGAACTACGATATTGAAGAAATTGCCGATGTACTGCTCCTCAAAGTTGGAGTAAAGGATTACTTCGATAGAGTAATATACGCTACTGCTGCACATTACAAAACACCACTTCTAACAGAAGATGAAGAACTTAGAAAGATCCTTAGCATCAACTCTATTCCGAAGCCACCAAGGATCATCAATTGGGATGAAGTAATTAAGCTCATAACATAGCTCTCCTAACTTTTAAAGATTAATTCTTACCTTGCTGAGGAGGTTACTAAAATCTTAGCAATATACTTCAATCAGAAAGTTTTTAACTAAATTGAAGAGAAGGGAGAAAAGAGAATATTCAAGGTCTGATTACACCATTTAATTATTCCATAAATCCTTACTGAATGAATCTTAGAATTCGAATTCTTTTGTTAGTACATGAAGTGCTTTGGGTCTTAAGTAGAGATGGAAGTAGTATCCCTTTATATTATTTTCAATAGGTTTTAATGGATCTAAGATATCATTGTATCCACTGCTAATTTCAATTTTTGCACTACCTGTCCATGCAATTGTTTTTATTTCAGGTTCAAGCACTATTAATTCTTTTACGTTCGTTAATTCTGGTGTTATTGCTGGGAAGTATCTGGGTAGTAGTACTGGTCCCATATCTTCTAAAGGTATTTTATTAACTTTACCACCATTGAGAGTTATGGAGATTTTGAGAAGTCTATAGAATGATCTAGATGCATAGCCAACGAGTTTTAAACCATTTCTAGGTTCTCCATGGATTAGAGGATGTATCTTTGTATATGTTATTTTAGCAAATTTCTTTGGGAATCCAACTAGTAATCCTCTAAGCATACTGAGATCAGTATCAACATACATAAATGGGCAATAAGCATAGCTATTACCACCATATCTCACTTTAACAAAGAATGCAGCTTCATGGTATTGAGCTGCATCAGGTAGTTCTAAAATATAATTAGGATCATTCTCATTAACACTAATGATCTCAATTATATAAGCAAATACATAACCACCATCAATTTCAAGAGGTTTAGGAACTACATCCCTAAGCTTCTCAACATCAGCTCTGTAATAAGCACCAATACCTGTAAAACCATATATCCAAGGACCTGGTGGAACTAATGCTGATTTTCCATTCTTTGTAAGGGGCAGAGACCAAGCAGTTTGAGCTATGGATCTCACCAATTCTTTTTATAACTCTATCATTGTAAAGCTTTTTGCTAATAGCTAAAATCACAACAATGCAATAGTGTTAAAAGTAAATTAATTATGTTAAAAAGTCAGAATTATCTTAGTCAAACATATGAATGTAGATAAATATGAATGTAATTCTATAATGTAGAGAATTAC
>QMXA01000244.1 GCA_003661905.1 Thermoprotei archaeon
AGGAGAGACAGTCTTCTCATAGTAGACTAGCCCCTGCACCACTAACGGCTTGGGATATATATCTGCTAGCACTACATGTAATAAGGTGCTGTTATGAATATTACTAAAGATACCTCAAGTACTATAGATATAACTAAGGAGTTGAAATTATTAGCCAGAGAACACGGTATCTGCCCTCTTTGTGGAAAGGAGACCTTAGAGATAGCAGCTTATGTATATGAAGTTTCCCTAGTAGGTCCAATTCTTCTCACCATTGCTAGCTGTAATTCTTGTAACTATAAATTTAGGGATCTGATACCTGCAAAGTCATTAGGAAAGAAAGTAAGAATAGTGGTAAACGTTAAGGAATCCAATGATTTAAGAGCTATATTATATAAATCTCCAACAGCTATAGTGAAGATACCTGAAGAAGGCTTAGAAATAACTCCAGGACCTGCAGCTACAGGACAAATAACAACTATTGATGGAGTTCTCGAAGGAATTCTGTACTTTTTACCACCCATTTGTGAACAAACAGATAATCCTTCTAAATGTTATGAAGTAGTAAAACATCTTCAAGAAGCCATGGAAGGTAAGAGATCCTTTACTTTGGTAATAGAAGATCCTCTTGGTGCTAGCTTTGTAATTAAGAGTTATGGGACAAAAATAGATGTATCAATAGAGGATATATAATTTCACTCAATCTTTATTTCATAACCCTTTTCTTTTTCCTTGAATTTCTTTTCTAGCTTAACTTCAAGAACTCCATTTCTGTAAGTAGCCTTAGCAGATTCAGGTTTTACATCTGATGGAAGTTCAACTTCTTTATAGTATTTTCTATCATGATTTGAGCCTTTTACTATGAGTTTTCTTGTTCCAATAACTTTAACGTTTATTTTATCTTTATCAACTCCTGGCATTTCAACTATTACTCGAATATCCTTATCGCTTTCAATAATATCTACTAAAGGTTCACGTTCCTCACTGACTACAATTCTAGGCCTAGCTCTTCTACCCCTCCGTACATTACCGAATTCTTCAATTCTCGGAATCCCATCTGGACCTATCGTTATTCTGAATCCATAGACTATTGGTTTCATAGATTCCTTTTCGGGTACTTCAAGTTCTGAGAATTTGTGCCAGATATCTCTTTCGAAGTCCTCGAGCTCCTCTCTTAGTTCTCTGAGTAAATCATCTATTAGATCAAATATTGATTTTCTACGCTTTCTACTACTCATCAGATACCTCCCATAATATAGGGTAGTTATCTGGAATAAAGGTTTATTATTAAATTCTTTTATCTGTAAACAAGCATTATTGCATTCTTAAGATTAGAAGTTTTGAACCTATCTATGCTATCTGGATCTATTTTAGCCATATATACTAAGTCTTCAATTCTTGAAAGATCAAGTATTTCAGATCTGAAAAATACCAACTTATTCGCATTATCCATAATCTTTCTAGAAATTAGTGATTCGAGATCATAAATAGCTGTATAATGTTTCCTTATTGAAGGTCCTAGAGGTCCTATAACCCATGAAAACCACAATATACATCCCCCCACTTCATGCATCTACGAGCTTTTAAACATTATAATCATCAGCATTTTTATCGGGCTGAAATTATGTCAATAGAAATAATGGTTATTATGGGAATAGATGATGAGAGTGATACTGCACTTCGAAACTGTTGGAAAGCTGCTGAATTGCTATTAAAGGACTATGGTTTAGAAACCTATGTAGTCCCAGTTAGCACCTGGGTTCATGACCCCATAACACTTTCAGAAATGAAGTTACCGAAGGTAATTATCCAAGGTAGGCTCATTGCAGAAGGGAGAGCTCCGTCAATAGAAGAAATAATCGATGCAATTATAGCTCTTCATTTATTCACACTAACAGACGTAACTATTGTACCGACAGGATCCTTTAGACAAAATCCTGTTCCAGAAGCCTCATATATCCAATATTTCTAAAGGAGAGTAGCGATACTCTCTACAATGAGGACCGGAGTTGATATATACGGATGTATTAATAGCTGGCTCAGGAATAACGGGATCTCTCATAGCTAAGTACCTAATTAAAGAAAGAATTTCTAAAGTACTCACTATAGATCCTTCAGGTACTTGGGGAGGCATCTACTTTTCCAGTACTAGACTCTGTAATATAGTAATGAATAGAATTCCATTATTTGTAAATCATGATGAGAAATCAATAATAGAAAATGTACTTGAAATACCCTTACTATGCATGGATTTAAAACCAACAATAATTAAGGAAGGTGATGTAGGGAGAAAAGTATTAACTAGCTACGCAATCGAAGATTTTCAAAACCCATGGTTTCTGAAATGGGGTAATGCGTCATGTCTTATAGAAGGAGTACTAGATAATTACATTATGATTCCGAGTTCCAAGCCTATACCCTCAACTATAAGAGCTTTGGATTCAGAGAAATCAATCGCAATATTAAGAAGTAATGCTGTAATAAATTATAAGTACTTAATATGGACAGCCCCACTACCGGAACTCATCAAGAGCCTGAAAAGAAAGTCACCGAGTCTCAAGTCTTTAGCAAAAAGGCTAAAGTGGGTAAATTCGTATATAGTTGCACTATGTCTTGAAGGTAAAAAACCTAGATGGACTCTAGCATATCATGGAACGAAAGCGACTAGAGCACATACATTTGTTACTAAGTTTTATGACAACTACTATGCACTATACATCATAGCTAGCTTCTCTGATAGAGAAAAACCATTACCTGGATTTACAGAGAAACTGATATCAGATGTA
>QMXA01000245.1 GCA_003661905.1 Thermoprotei archaeon
TATCAACTAGTGCATCAGATGTTGATGGATTATGTATTAGTAACTCTACAAGTAGATCATTGCCTACCCATCGTGTTGATGCTCCTGCTATTTTTGGCGGTTGTGTTGCTAAACTTGATGTTTGACTAGACATATAACCAGAGATCCATATGTATATTAATAACCCTGCAGCTACAGCTATGATTATTAATAGCAGAACTGCTATTACTGGTGAGATTCCTTTACGAAATCTCTTTCGCACCATCTCACCATCAGTTATTATTATAATAATTAGGTTTTTAAACACTACTCTATTGAGTGAAGTACTCTGAAGTTATAGTACTAATATTACTCTGTATATCTACTCAGTGCTAACTATCCATAACTCCCTAGTTCCATCACTTCTTATATGATATAGATAGTTGTTATAATATACTAATCTATCTCCTTCTGTCTGAGGATAGTATGGTGGTTGTATTTCTAGTGGTTTCCATTGATTACCTATTGGTGCTTTTGGATCGTAGTAGTGTATTGATCCACCTCTATTTACAATCCATAGAACACCTCTATCACTATCCCATACTGAGCCTACACAGTATATTGTTGGTGGTGTTTCTAGTTCTACCCACTCTTCTGTAATTGGTGAGAATTCATAGAACTTATCTGAAGAGCCAAAGTTTATAAGTATATGTGTTCCATTATACTCTACACAACTATAATGACCTAGAGCTCCAGGCATCAATGCATCACTCCATGAAATACCTCTTATACCACGTACATACAACACATAGCTATTACCTCCAGGTCCATACCATATTTTATTATTAGTAACTATCAATATTGATCCATAACTTGTTAATGAAGGTAATGTATCATCTAATTTCCATGTAGATGATGCTGGATCATATATGTAGAGTTCTTGGCCATTAGCAATCCATAGAACTTGTGTTAATTCATCATAGTACATAGCTGGATAACTCACTAATGTGAATGGAGTATTTGTAGAAATCCAAGAGTCTTGCATAATATCATAAATCCATAATTCATTCAATCCATTTGATAATACATAGATACATGGACTCTTCATAGACTCCATATTAGCTGATACATAATCTATCCTAGCTATGAAGTTCTCTGAACACTCCACAGTTATTATAACTCCTAAATCTGTTGTTACTTCTCCATATGTTATATCTATCTCATTTATTTCAGTATTTGTAGCTACAGATTTTTCTGTAATGGTTATCCATGTACCTGTTATGTTGTGTTGTATTGTAAGTATAGCATTACTAGCTATTGATTCAATAACTAAGCTGATGTTTATGAACTTTAGATTCTTAGAAGGTAAGTTACTCCATGCAATGAGAATTGATGCTTTATGAGAGGTAACCTGCTTTTCCTCACCAATACTAATTTGAGGTTCTGGATAAACAAATTTTCTTACTCTAATCCAATCATACCAAACCTCTTGACTAATAGTTCCTACATCAGTTCTACTTCTCTCATTACCTAGAACTATTCTGAAGTCATTATACATACTTCTATAAATTTTATATGCATAGGGACTAGTGTAATTCTTATCATTCCAGATATAGTAATAAGTTCTATTCCCAAAATATCCTATTGAAATTATCCACCAACTTCTTCTACTGAAACTCTTATTAATTCCATTATCCCATGTGTTATTTACTACTTCATTTGGTGTGAAATACCATACCCAGATATCTTCATATCCCCATGCATGAATATATGCTCCTTGAGCATATAGTGGATGTTGATCAATATTACTACTTGCTGTATAGAGATCAAGTCTAGCATCGTGATCCTTATTAGTTCTAGGTGATAATCTTGAATCAACAATATATCCATAAGTATTTGGTACATTCCAAGTATTCTTAGTATATACATTGACGTATTGATATGGAGACTTATATCTAGCTTTAACTCTTAAACCTATTCCATCATGAAATTCAGGGCTAATTTTTAAACCAACTATAGGAGATAGAGCTACATACGTCCAATCCCAGGTATTAGTATCAAATTGTTCAAAATCATCGAAGAATTCAAATACTGCACTTCCATTACTATTACTCTGAGCATTTGGATTTCCATAAAGCATATAGATTTTTGTAGTTGAACTAGCTGGTATATAAGGCACCTTAACCCATATAATTCCAAGTTTATTTACTTTATCGAAATATTCAATCCAGTATGATAGCTCATTACCATATTCATCAATAAATCTTAAATCTTCTCCATTACTTCCTACTATATGATCCCATGCATTAAAGTTAGTACTCGTTAAAACTATTCTTACTTGATAATTCGTGAGGTTCATATTCACTATATTATCTATAGTGATTTCTACATAGTATGGCCAATCTATCCACTCCTCCCATCTAGTCTGTAAGATTGATGTTACATTGTATGTCTTACCATCCTTTGATTCAAGATCATCTACACTACCTGTACCCATACCTAGTAAGGTACTGACTTTTGAAGGTGCATAGCTATTAGTTACAATTCTATATCCACGTACTGCTACTGTGTAATTTTGGAATATTACATCACTATACTTAATTTCATAATTAGGTGTTATTGCCGGAACTGTAATTGGTTTATATTGTTTTACTGGTACTGATACTACTAAACTACCTATTGATGTAGTTGCTGATATTGATACTATATTAGTTGATTTAGGTACTATGTATAGTGATAGTGTGTAGCCTGTTTGAAGTGTATATGGTAGTTCTAAATCTATTGGGTTACATA
>QMXA01000246.1 GCA_003661905.1 Thermoprotei archaeon
ATTAATGAGGCTCTATATGGAAAGGTATGGAGCTACTAGAGAGGATATGGCTCTATGGCCCGTCATGATGCATGATAATAGTTATCATAACCCATATGCTCAACTAAGGTTCAAGACAACAATCCAGCACGTTATTTCGTCACCTATTATAGCTGATCCAATAAGACTTCTAGACTCCTCTCCAATAGGTGATGGAGCAGCTGTAGTTATTCTAGCTAGTGAAGAAATCGCTAAGAAAATAACTGATACACCCATAGAGATAGCAGGTGTAGGTCTCTCAACAGACTCAGTTGATTTAGCGACTAGGGAAGATTTACTAACAGCAAGAAGTATTAGATTAGCAGCTCATAAAGCCTATAAAATGGCTAATGTAGAACCCAAATATATAGATGTTGCAGAAGTTCATGACGCCTTTTCAATAAATGCTATGCTAGTACTTGAAGAACTAGGATTTGCTGAGCGTGGAAAAGCTTGGAAAATGCTTAAAGAGGGTCGTTTCAGACCAGGAGATAAACCGACAGTAAATCCAAGCGGTGGCTTAAAAGCCAGAGGCCATCCTGTAGGTGCTACAGGTGTTTATCAAGTTGCTGAAGTTGCTATGCAATTAAGAGGTGATTTTCCGGGTGTGAGGGTAGATAAAGCTGAGATAGGACTTGCTCAGAATATGGGAGGTGTTGCAGTTTCTACCTCAGTTATAATTCTTAAGAGGTGATTCTAGATGAGAGTATCTCCTGCAAGGCTTTGGAGAGAAAAGATATATCATTACAGATTAGTAGCGACCATGTGTAAGAAATGCGGTAAGAAGTATTTCCCACCTAAAGTTGTATGTCCGCTTTGTGGTAGTAAGGGGCTTGAAAAAGTAAAACTACCTGAAAGAGGTAAAGTAATTACATATACAGTACTACATGTAGTTCCTAGAGGATTTAGAGAAAACGCTCCATTAATTATAGCAATTATAGAATTAGAGGATGGAACAAAAGTCTTAGCGCCCTTAACTGATGTCAAACCTAGTGAAGTAAGTATTGGAATGCCTGTAGAGGCTACTCTTAGAAAGGTATTTGACGAAGCTGAAAAAGGATTAATAGCTTATGCAGTTAAGTTCAGACCCATTCTCTAATATAATCACTCATTTTTGTAACAGAGCTTTTTTCCCTCAATCATTTAATATAACTCGGTAAGAAATTATGAAAAATTTAGCTAGCCTTAGGAAAGCTATTGAAGTACTATCACATGAGTTTTCACCTAGACAATATGCATCATTTCTCGCAATGCTATCTAGCTTTAACAGAATACAAGGTACGCCTGAATTAGAGGCTGCTGCAGACTATATAGCATCCAGACTAAGTACTCTGACCGATCTTTCAATATCCGTTTATAGTTATAATTATGGTAGTAAATATGGTCTCGCAGAACCTCTAGCTGGATGGTGGGTCAATGATGCTGAACTATGGCTGGTAAAGCCCAGAGAAAGAGTTCTTCATAGTTTTAGGGAAGCCTCAACACTTGTAGTTGCTCATAGCCCAGGAGGTGAAGCAATAGCACCAGTAATATATGTAGGTAAAGGTGAAGATCCGAAAGATTATAAGGGTAAGGATGTAGGTGGAAAATTCATATTGGCCTACGGAAGAGCTTACTATGTCTATAATGAAGCTAACTCTCGTGGAGCTATTGGTATTCTTCTCTATAGAAAGGAGGGCGGGCCTTCAAATGCTATTCCCTACATGGGTTTATTTCTAACACCAGAAGAGGCTAAGGATGCGAAAGCTCTTGTACTCAGTATTAGTAGAAAAACAGCACATCAAATAATGAAATATCTTGAACGTGGTGAAGAAGTTATAGTGAGAGCCAGAATTGAAGCAGGATATAGACCTAATGCCGAAATGAAGGTTATTGAGGCTAGATATGGGAATTCAAATAAAGAAATACATTTAGTAGCTCATTACTGTCATCCTGGAGGAACCGTAAATGATAATGCAAGTGGTGCAGCAGCACTAATGGAGCTTGCAGTAGCTATGGATAGAGCAATTAAGAAGAAATTACTAAAACCTACCGAGATATCACTAGTTTTTGTATGGACCCCTGAATACTATGGGACATTGCCATACCTATTGGATAAGACCCAAAATGGCAAGATATTATCAATGATAAATCTAGATATGATAGGGGAAAAACAAGAAATTACAGGCTCAGTACTTCAGTTAATAAGATCTCCACCACCTCTACATACTGCTATTGAAGCATTACTACACCTAGCTCTGCAATATTCACTACCATCTATATCACCCTTTTCATCACCTGATAGAGTTTTAACTGTAAGGTATGAAAGTGTAATGTATGAATGTGGCAGTGATCATGATATTTACATTTTAATGAATATTCCAGCAGTTATGCTCAATCAATGGCCTGATGAATTTTATCATACGAATATGGATACTATGGATAAAGTTGATGTAGAGCTAGCTAAGAGAATTGCCGTAGCTGCAGGTGCAGCAGCTTATATATTTGCATTGTTTGAGAACCTAGATGAGCTAAAGACATATATTTATCATTACTATGCATCTATTCTTCACAAAGAACTAGGTAAAAGTTGCGATAAGCCTAGAATATATAGACTTAGGCTTAATTACCTTTGCAATTCTTTAGCTAATTACCTAGAATCAATAGTACCAGAACTAACTAAAAGCATTAGAGCTTTATGTGAAGCGAAAAGCACTATTCCTGGTGAAGAAC
>QMXA01000247.1 GCA_003661905.1 Thermoprotei archaeon
GCACTAAAATTAGAAGGAATAGTAAGAAATTTAGAACGTTCAAGAATACCCAGTATATACATAGCTACAATAGATTGCGGCAATGATACAAGGATTATTATGGATATACATAAACGAGTAAAAATGTTTGATATAGGTGATAGATTATCAATAACTATTTCAACATCGATTCCTCAATACAAAAAGAGTAAGGATTTCTTAGCAAGGGGGTATGTTTATAGTAAGAAGGTTGTAAACAATATTAAGAAGTTACTAATTAGCTTATGGGGCTTCCTAGTAATTATTGAAACTAAAAAAGATGTAATATATAATATGTTTAATTACATGGATGAAGTATATCTTCACATAAGGAATTTGGGAAGAACGCTTTAACAACCCCTAAATTTACAGGGTACTAGTTGAAATTAAAGAAACCAACTGAGATTTCCGTTAAAGATATTGGTAAAGGATACTATGAAATATTTTACAATTCAAAGAAGTACTACATAGCTCTACTAAGAGTTCTTAGAGCTTTAAATAGAGAGAAACAAGACGATTTAGAGATTATTGAAGGATTAAGAAGAGCTGTGGAAAGTCTTGTAAGAAGATCTAAGAGAGGTTTTACCTATAGCATAGTAACTACCATATCTAAGAATGGAGCCTTAACATATATTGCAATACTCGGAAAGGATAAATCTGTTATTGATAGAGAAATTGAAGTGGTTACTTCACTTATTGATAGTATGAGTAATGGTAACATAACTTTAAAACATAGCAAATCAGGAATTATAAGACCAAAAATACTAGTCATACCACTTAAATCTAGATACAAAGTACCTGTACCCGAATTACACAAAATACAGCCAGAGGTAGTGAGAGTACCTGAACCACTAATAAAACCTATACACAATGGTGAAATATATCTTGGAACTACTCTTAGCACTTCATACAATTACCCAATATCTCTTAAAGCTGAGCATTTATTTAGGCACATAGGTATTTTCGGCTCCACAGGATCAGGCAAAACAACTACAGCATCTATAATTGCTTATAGAGCATCCTTAAAAGGCATGAAAGTTCTGATACTTGATTGGCATGGTGAATATACAAACATATTGAAAAAAGGTAAGGATAAACTAAGTATATTCACGTTAGATGCTACAAAACCCATGAGCATTAATGAACTTAATATTAATGAATTAATAAGTAAACCCACAGAACTCTTAGAAGTCTTTGAACAAGTACTCGATCTTAGTCCAGCTCAACTCTTCATACTGGACCAAGTACTTGAGAGAGGAAGTAGGAGCCTTAGAATAAGTCCTTGTTGGTTAAAGAGTTTAGTAGAACTAGTAGCAGTATATAATGCTGAATCTAGATGGAGTATTGAGGCTAGAGATGCACTATATAGGAAGTTAAAGTACCTAGCTGCAAATATTCATTGCTCCTCTAGTTCTAATATTAAAACTACATCAATAAATGATCATGACATAACAGTAATTGATTTGAGTAAAGTTGTAAATACACGGCTAAGAACACTTTACGCACTCTTAATTCTTAAAATGCTTGAATTAAGTGCAGTTGAGCATGGGATCCTTACAGATTTGCTAGTTGTAATTGATGAGGCACATCACGTACTACCATCAAGGACATCCGAAGTAACTGGAATTGCTAGAAAATTACTTGCAGAAATGAGGAAGTGGCATATAGGGTTCATAATAGTATCTCAATCTCCCTCTAGTACATCTTCTGATGTATTGAAGAATACAAATACGAAGATAATTCATGCTATAAAATCAAATATTGATAAGAGAATAGTAGTTGATTCAATAATAATAAGGAAAGAACTTGAAGATACAATTCCCTACTTAAAGGTTGGAGAAGCAATAATAGTAACTCCTGAAGCTACAGAACCAATAATTGTTAGAATAGATCCTAGACCTTTAATTAATATAGAAATAGAGGGAAGTCTTTCTGGCTATGAAATAGAGTTAGAATGAATTATTCAAAAAATATTTTCGATACTACCTCTCTTCCTCCTCTTTCCTTTCCTTCTTCTCCTCCTTCTCCTCTCTTCTAGCAGCAGCTATTACATCATCTATCCTTAGTATGAGTGTTGCAGCTTCTGTACCAGCTTTGAGCGCATTTATCTTAACTAGTAAGGGTTCTATAACTCCTAGTTTCTTCATATCCTCAATTTCTCCTGTGAATATATCTACACCATACCACTTTCCACTCTCATCTTTATGCTTCGCTCTTAACTTCATGATGTATTCTACAGGGTCGAGACCGGCGTTTTCAACTAATGTAGCTACGAGGCCCTCTAGCGATTTGGCGAAGGCCTCTATGGCTAGTGACTCTTTTCCTCCAACTTTATTGGCATAGCCTCTTAGGTATTTAGCTAATTCTATTTCGAAGGCTCCTCCGCCATATACGATCTTTGGTAGCTTAAATACATCTGAAACAGCACTTAGAGCATCTCTAAGAGCTCTTTCAGCTTCATCAACTAATCTCTCAAGCCCTGCTCTTAACAATATGCTTATGGCTCTTGGATTCTTAGTACCTTCTATGAATACCATCTTGTCTTCTCCAACCTTTCTCTCTTCTACTTGCTCTGCATATCCTAGATCCTTCTCTGTGAGGTCATCAATGTTACTTACTATTCTTCCTCCTGTTGCTCTTTCTAGTTTTTCCATGTCTGATCTTTTTACTCTTCTTACTGCTAGTATTCCTTTCTTTGCTAGGA
>QMXA01000248.1 GCA_003661905.1 Thermoprotei archaeon
TGTGAAGAGTATTCTATATACAGTAGTAATTGCTTTTAGAGCTGGTGGTAGAGCACCTGATATAATAGACTATGCAGCTAGCTTCATTGCTGAAATAAGAGCTTTTGAAGAGATTAAGGAGAGTAGACTTGCTCAGTACATCTATATAATTATAGTTGCCTGTATAGCATTTGCAGTAAGTGCTGTTGTCATGACATTAATGTTATCCTATATATCGGAAATGGGTCAAGCACCTATACAAGCTGGAATAAATATAGAGTACTTATTCTCAGTGTACTTCTATGCAGCACTACTCATCATAGCATTCTCAAGCATAGCTATTGGAAGATCTCTAAGAGGCTACACACCTCTTGCTATATACTATGCATTCATAATGATACTCATCACTTCATTAATATTCATATTAGGTCCTATGTTCATAAAGTTCTAGTTAGAGAACATTTTAGAACTTCTAAATTAAAGAGTACTAGGTACTTGCTATGAGCTGTTATGAAGTATATGTAATGACAAGAATGAAGAAGCCGTACGAAGAGTTAAAGATTCAAAGACATTTTCTAACATCAATTATTGAATATAGATTCATAGGTATACTAACGCACGAACAGCTGAAAAGCATAGGTATTAGGGAGTTTGAAGCTTATATTCAAATAACTGACAAAAACATTCTCCAGAAAATAGGGAGAATTTTGGGAATTGATTTAAGCAATAAATCTATTGTAATTAAAAAAGCTCCTCATTGTAAATAATGATAGATGATGAGTCAGTGGTTTCTGATATGTGATGAACAGCTTCCTAACTGAATAGAGTTCAATACCTTTCGAAGACATATTATTTTGGGGATTTCATGTATACTACTAAGTTCTCCATACCATGTGTTAAGGTGGGGAATACCAGAATACCACGAGCTCTTCTCGGTACATCACCTTTTCTTGCTGCTGGTCAGTTTGGTGCTAAATCGTTTAAATACTATTTAGAATTCATTGCTAGTAGAGGAAATATTAAGAAAATAGTCTCTGCATGCTTGAAAATGGGTATTGTAGGTATACAGCTAATCTCATATGAATTTATTGCTAGAGAGATTCTGGAAGCTTCTAGAGAAACTGATATAAAGCCCATTATTGTAGGAACTTATGTACCTGATGAACCACGTTCTCTCGATTGGTTAGTTAAGTTGGAGTCTGTTATAGGTCTTGTCCATGCCATAATAACTGATGAAAGAAATGAAACAAAGCTTTCAGAGGCTATTGATCTAATCATTGATCATGGCATGTTGCCTGGTGTAGTAACTCATACACCCTACAAAACTCTTCAGTGGCTTATGCATAGCTATTTTGGAAAACATAAAGTAAAGTTCATTATGACTCCCTTAAACTACGCTGGTAAGTTCATTGATTCCTCACTTCCAAGTATTGAAGACTTATACTCAGAGCTGTGGAAATCTAATTACTACTTAATAGCTAAGAAGGTTCTAGGAGCAGGTTCTCTTAATATTGAAAGAGCTATTAGTTACGTTTATTCAAAGCCGTACATAGTTAGTGCAGCATTTGGCATAGCCTCAATTGATGAGGCTAAGGAGACATTCACATTAGTAACTAAGTATATAGGATCTGAGTGAATCATATTATATCTATTTCATGAGGATTTATGGGTATGTAGTGTGGTAGTGTTTGCTGTAGCGAGACTATTACGTAAATTAATATCAGCTATATGGAGAAAGAGATTATCTGTAGTTGTAGCTCTATTCATAGTTATGGCCCTAGTTAATGGCTTACTATTTTATTGGATTGAAGGTATAATGCACGGTAGAGATATAGATCTATTCACATCAATATATTGGGCAATAATAACTATGGCAACAATAGGTTATGGAGATATATACCCCCATTCTGTACTAAGCCGCATATTAGCTATCGAAGCATCTATTGTAGGCATAGCAACATTTACATTATTAGTATCAGTAATAGCTGAGGATTTCTTAAGTAGGAGTATGAAGAGATCTATGGGGTTTGGAAAAATGAAGAATCGTGAAATAGTTGTTGTTGGTGATACTGAGCTGTGTAGAGAAGTTGTTGAGGAGCTTAAACTCAATAAATCAAGTTCCAAAATTGGCTGGATACTCACAAAACAACCTACAAAGCCCATGGATATAGATTTCATAGTTGGTGATCCAGCTGATGAAGACACATTGAAAAGGGTTGGAATTGATAAAGTATCTAAGCTAATCATATGCCTAGACGATGACTCAAAAGCGATACACACCGTACTAACTGCTAGAAGAATGAATAAATCTTTAGAGATTATTGCAGTTGCTAATAGTAGTAAAGCTGAGGAGCTATTAGCTGAAGCAGGAGCTTCAGTAGTTATTTCAATGAGGTTACTGGGTAGAGCACTGGCTTCAGCAGCATTTGAACCAGCAGTTATTAGATTTCTTGAAGAAGTTACAACTGCTCGTGGTATGGCTGATTTAATAGAGGTATCAGTGGATGAGCGTAGTTCTGGAGCTACACTTAGTGAATTCCTAGATATACTAAGATTCAAGGGAGTTAGACTCATTCCATTGGCTATGGCAAGAGGTCAAGAACTCATCATGGCCCCAACACCAGATACTAAACTTCAAGCAAATGACAGAGTAGTATTAATGAAGGTCCTTGAATAATTAACCTTACTTCTCTAAAAGTTTCCTTACCTTCTCCAAAAACTTTGACTTATTAACAA
>QMXA01000249.1 GCA_003661905.1 Thermoprotei archaeon
CAGTTCTTACCGGTATATTTTCCATGTATATCTCTAGATTCTTAGCTCCAAGTTGCTTAAGTAGATCATTCAAAGTAGTTATTGATTCTTCTGTGGGTTCAATCCTAACCTTGATTCCTTTCAAATTAGGCATTCCAGTACCTTCTGTATCAGGGTCTGTAACAAAATTAACCCAGGGACCCATTGGTATGAAAACTTGGCCCTTAGGTACATTATTATTAGATTTTACTCGTAAAATTACTGATCCATATTCACTAATGACCTTGGCACGGTCTTTTATCCCCAGTCTTAAAATGTCATCCGGATTCATTTCCACAAAAGCTACTGAATCGAAATACTTAGCACTCCATTTGCTTTCACTTTCCATGCTAATGGCTTGCATTATGGTTCTTCCTGTGTTCATAATGAAGGTACTTCCTTTGATATTTAAACTAAAATGTGTCACTACTATTCACCTTAGCAATATATTTAGTTCAAGGCTCTAACTTAATCTCGATATCCTTAACAGCCTCAAGTGCTTCCTTAAGATATAAATGATAAGGCCCTAATTTTCCACCATAATTCCCTGCACTGATATTTACAACGCCAGGTATTGATGCAGCTGTTTTTATAGCTAATCCCATTGCTTTTAATACATATTCTTTTCTTAAACCATTTATAACGATTTCATAGACAGCATTGATCTCTCCAGATAAACGAGTCTCTCTAACTATATTCTTAAGTGTAGGACAGTATAGATGATTAGTCGTAGCTCTTAGCTTTGGGTATTTAAGAGAACCTACTTTTGAACCTGACCTCACAATACCGCCTGGAAATGGTGTTATTACTCCTTTTCCATATTTCCTAATGGCTTTAACAGCTTTCTCAGCTGCTTCTAAACCAGCCTCGGCATCCTTAGCTAGTATGAGAATGTTACCTCCAGCAACACCTTTTAGAACTCCGAAAGAGTCCTCAATTATGAACTCACCCTCCATAACTGGGATTCTCCATACTTTCCTACCATGTAACGTATCCTCTCTTTCAAAACCATCGCCGAACTTAGCTAATGCTCTGCCAACACCTATTCTCCTCTTAACCCTGGGAAGTCCATCAAATGCAGCTGTAGTTGGGCATGTCAGTATGCATTGTCCTACACGCGATATCGTGACAAGCTTTAAGCTAGCTGGGTCTGTATGGTATATCTGTATCAAAACTCCAGGTCTATGATCAGGAGTTATCTTTGCAGAGGCAAGAGCTTCAATACCACATTCACCTGGACATCCTATCACAGATGTGCCAAATCCTGTAGCAATTCTTGCAGCTGTATATGCCCATTGACGAGTATATGCTGTTATCAATATACGCGTTGCATACATAGGAAACGCTTCTGCGAATGTATCTTCAATAACCACATTCCCTAATCTAAGACTCAAAAACCCACCCCACGTACAGCAATCACATTCAAGAGATAAAAATAGTTACTCTACGGAATGACTGCATCTCGCAGCGATCGTAACCTTAAAACTTAATTAGCTATGAGGCAGACATCTTAGTGCTAATAATACCCCCTAGTTGGTGATGGAGTTGAGTTCACAAACTAGGAAATTAGTAATATTATTCCTAGATACAGATAAACATGTAAGTCCCTTCGAGCCGCTCCTTGTAACAGATTTGTTCCCAGATGCTCAGTTACTACTATATAGCAACGTTGAGCCTAAGGATGTTAAAAGGATTGTGCAAGACGCTATGTTTCCTCGAGGACCTGAAGGGGTGAAGTATACTAAAATGTTCATTGGGGGATACGATGTAAAGAAGGTAGAAGAAATCGTAGAGATTGTTAAGAAGACTATGTTCCCACCCTTTGAGTTCACCGTAATAGTTGATCCTAGAGGTGCTAACACAACAGCTGCAGCTGCTGTAGCTAAAACACTTGAGTTATCCTTAAAGCATGGATTAGGTGATTTAAAGAATAAGAACGTAACGATACTGGCTGGTACAGGCCCTGTTGGTGTTGCAACAGCTATTCTATATGGTTTAGAAGGGTCAAACGTTATCCTTACATCGCGTAGTCAGGAGAGAGCATTAAATACTGCTCAACGAGTTAACAAGGAGATCGGAGCTGAGAAAGTAAAGGGAGTAAAAGCTGCTACACAAGATGAAATAGGTAAAGCAATTCAGAAAGCTGATATAGTTCTAGCTACTGGAGCAGCTGGTGTTAGACTCCTAAAACTAGATACTCTCAAAAAATACGGTAGTAGGTGCAAGGTTTTAGCTGATGTAAATGCTGTTCCACCTACAGGGATTGAAGGGCTAAAGCCTAGCGATAAAGATAAAGAAGTACTACCTGGAATATATGGAGTTGGAGCATTAAGAATTGGATCACTTAAAAATGCCGTACTAGCTGAACTATTCAAACTAGCAGCTAAGACTCCTAAAGGTGTACTAGATTATAAAGCAGCATATGAAATCGCCAAGAAAATGATAAAAGTAATGTAGAACAATAACCAATGTTATTAACTACAAACTTTTTTAAATATCTCATTCACCTACGCAATATTAATAGTTACCTTTATTGCAGCATAGTTATTTCGCTCACTTTCTAAACTGATTCAATTCTAACCTAATTGTGGTCTTTTATGTTATTTAGATGTGTAATTGGAAGTGATTAACAGACATATAATTCATTTGATAATTGTTTATTTTCTATATAATTCTTATATATGTACA
>QMXA01000250.1 GCA_003661905.1 Thermoprotei archaeon
AAAGTATTAGACTCAGGTATGATTACGAGATTTTTGTTACATACCATGACCCTTGCGAATTAGCTAGGCATATGAATATATATAAAGAACCTAGAGAGCTATTAAGGAGTATAGTCAATGTTAATCTTGTAGAAATGAATAATTCAGGAGCAAATAGCAAATGCTGTGGTGGTGGAGGGCTATATATGGGATTTGACTTTGATAAAGCACTTGCTATAGCTCTTCTAAGATTACATGATGTGCCTAAAGATATTGAGATATTAGTTACAGCTTGTCCTACATGTGAATCCATGCTATCTGCAGCAATAGATAGCAGTGGAAGAACATTAAAGATTATTGATGTAGTAGATATAATTCATGAAATACTGTTCAGTTAATCATTTCTCATTAACCAGGGTTCAATTATCTCAAGGCCTAACTCAAGTAAGTAGCCTAGGAATTCTTTATCGATCTCGAGAATTCATACCTTAAATAAAGGTGTAGTCCTAGGGTGTAGTAAGTTATACTAGGGTATAGAACTTTTGTGAAGTGCGCTCGAAGTAAACCTTATATATTTCTCCTACCTATAATGGGGTTCATGGATAAAAATGAGTTTCTCAGATATTCCACCCAAAATGAAAGCTCTAGTTTTGGAAGCTCCTGGTAAATATAGTGTACGTTGGGTTGATACACCCAAACCTGGGCCCTACGAAGTTCTTGTAAGAGTTAGAGCAGTTGCAATATGTGGTTCAGACCCCTTATTATTAACAGGAAAGTTTGCTGGTGGTAAGTACCCTCTCTTCTACCCCATGATACCAGGTCATGAATGGGCAGGTGAGATAGTAGCTCTAGGCCCTGGTGTTACTGAGTTCAAAATAGGGGATAGAGTTGCTGGAGAAGCTCATAAGGGCTGTGGTTTATGCAATATGTGTAAGAAAGGAAGGTATAATCTCTGCGAGAATTTCGGTAATATGGAGAAGGGTCATAGATGGTATGGCTTCATAGCCAATGGAGCTTATGCACAATACCAAGTTTATCATGTTAAAGCTATACATAAAATACCAGATACTATGAGCTTTGAAGAAGGTGCAATGGTTGATACAACAGCAATAGCTCTTCATGGACTTAAGAGAGCTGGCGTACCACCAGGTGGTACTGTTGTTATTATAGGCCCTGGCCCTGTGGGTCTATGTGCTCTTCAATGCGCTAAAGCACTAGGAGCTGGAAGAGTAATAGTTGTAGGTAGAGGTCATGGTGGAAGAAGCAATAGAATGAAGGTTGCTAGAGAATTAGGAGGAGAATTAGTAGATGTAGAAATAGAAGATCCTGTAAGTAGAGTACTAGAATTAACTAATGGTAAGGGTGCTGATCTTGTTGTTGAGTGTAGCGGATCTGAAGAAGCTTGCTCATGGACTGTCAATATGGTTAGAAAAGGTGGAAGTATTGTTCTAATAGGTAATTATAAAAAGCCTGTGAATTATCTAATGAGCAAAGTTGTTTTCGACGAGATAACAATCTATGGCTCTAGAGGTAACCCCAATGCAAGTGATGAAGCCATAAACTTAATTGCTTCAGGCAAGATAAATGTTAAGAAGCTGATAACACATGTCTTCCCACTAGATGAATTTGCTAAAGCTCTAGAAACATTCGTTAAAAGATTAGAAGGAGCTATAAAAGTTATTGTTAAACCATGATCTCACTATTAAAGTCCTACATTAATATTTAAACTCCATACTCGTAGCCAAGCACAATAGGTTTTAATTCTCTTGATATTCTGAATAATATGGTGGTAATAAGGATGAAAACCTCTATGAATCAAGCTACAATGCTATCTCACGATACTAGAATTTTTCTAGATGCTATTTCTAAAGCTGGTTTTGAAGGTGTTGAATTACGTATCAATAAGGTTTTAGATTTCATAAAGAAAGAAAGCATTGAAGCATTAATAAGAATAATTAAAGATAAGTCTCTTGACTTACTATCATTGAACTCAGTTGTCTTACCATTACTCGAATCTCCAAGTGAGAGCTTCTTCAAAGATTTTGAGAATATTTGTAATGTTAGTCATAGATTAGAAAGCCCATATATAGTTACCATACCCTGTACAGTGCCTAAGAATATTAGAATAGATAGGAAGGAAGTAATTGAGAACTGCATTAAAGTAGTTAAAAGACTCTCCGAAATTGCTTGGAGAGTAGGTATAAATATCATTGTTGAACCTCTAGGATTCAAAGAGAGAGCACTTAGAAGATTAGAAGATGGTGTTGAGGTGGTGAAACGTATTAATAGAGATAATGTATATACAATGCTCGATACATTCCACATATATGTAGCTGGAAGCTCTCTTGAATGCTTAAAGGATGTAAAAGATAAAATAGCACTAGTACACATAAGCGATACATACATTACAAAAAATAAAGATGAATTAACCAATGACGATAGATTACTACCAGGCTATGGAGACCTAGATTTAAAGAGTATGATAAACTTTGTGAAGTCCCTAGGCTATAACTACTATATCTCTATAGAGTCCTTTAGAAAGGAGTATTGGAATATGGATCCATATGAATTCGCTAAAAAGGCCTATGAATCTCTAAAGCCCTTCCTATAATAAAAGGAAAGGAATATAGTTTTATGATTACGCTTTTTCAATATATTCTCCACGTAAGCGCCTCATGTGTACGTCTATTGCTACCATAGAAATTATAACT
>QMXA01000251.1 GCA_003661905.1 Thermoprotei archaeon
CCCACAGACCGGACTTCGACCAGAGGATCGCGAGGTATCAGATAGAGCATATAGCCGGGTTGAGGGGTAGCAGGACGAGATACACGACCCCGAGCTGCGACACCATGAGGACCAACGGCCTCTGCGTCGAGGATGGAAAGCTCTGCGGAGGGGTCAAGAACCCCCTAGCATACTTTAGGAGGAGTTTGAGGAGGTTGAGGAGAGCTGATAAGGATGGGGCTGAGGTGGAGGGAGAACGCGGCTAAGCTCACCATAGCTCCATGCGATCTACGCGTAGAACATAGGCAAAGTTATTTACGCCCCCTTAAGAATGCCGAAGGTCATACCTCTTGCAAGATACTTCTGAGCAGTAATTCCCAATATAATCATAGGTACTGCTGCCACAGTTCCTGCAGCATAAAATGCTGACCATTCCCAGACATAGTCACCGAGGAAACCAGAAATGGGTACCATTAAGGTTTTTGCAAAGTTTGACGTTAATGAGAAAGCAAATATGAAATCGTTCCAGCTAAAAATTGCACAAAGTATAGCCGTAGCAACTATGCCGGATCTGCTAACCGGAATTATCACTCTGAAGAGTATGGACGTTTTTGATGCTCCATCAATCTCAGCCGCCTCATCCAACTCTTTAGGTACTTCTTTGAAGAAACCATATAGCATCCATACAGCATAGGGCAATAATAGTATACAGTCAGCTAAAATCAGGCCTATGTGAGTGTCAAATAAACCCCACTGAGAATATAGTACATAAAGGGGTAATATTACGGTAATTGGTGGGAACATTCTGATGCTAAGTATCCACATGGCAATATTGTTCGCTCCTTTTATATTGAATCTTGCCAGAGCATAAGCCGCCAGCGAGCCAAGTATTATAGAGAGGGCTGTAGCACCTGATGTGACAATGATGCTATTTAACAACCACCGTGTGAATCCTCTTTCTATAAAAACCATTACATAATTTTCCAGCGTTGGAATGAAAATAAATGACGGAGGATAGCTCCATGCCAAAATCGATGGTTGGAACGAAAGCGAAACCATCCAGTATAGAGGGAACAAAGCTGCTATGGATGCGATGATTAATACCACATAACTTAATAATCTTTTAATTTTCATGTTAATTCCCTCCCTAACGAGCGGAAGAATATTACTGTTATAATCGTAATTATAATGGCTATTATGAAGGATAACGCGGAGGCCGTTCCCATCTGGAAGTAGACTAGTCCTTGCCTAAACGCGTAAAGTGTTAAGGTGTCAGTAGCGGATCCTGGACCACCTCGAGTCATGACATAGACTATATCAAAAAGTTTCACAACATCCATTGTCCTGAATATGAGAGCCAAGGTAAGTAGCGGTTTAATCAGAGGTAGCGTTATGTAACGGAACATGGGTAATCCGCTAGCCCCATCTATCAAAGCAGCTTCAGTAACTTCGATTGGCAAAGAGAATAACCCTGCGAGAAATATTAGGAACATAAATGATGTCCATTGCCAAATGTCAACCAATATAACTGATATTAAAGCAAGATTAGGATCCCCCAAGAAGTTTACACGTCCTACTCCTAAAGTAGATTCTAAGAGATAGTTTATCAATCCAACATTAGGATGATAAAGGAATCTCCAAAGAACTCCGACGACGACTGGAGACACAAGCATAGGAAGGATTAATACTGTTCTAAAGATTCTTTCTCCTTTAAGTCTCTCGTAATATATCAATACGGCCAGTAGTAACCCTAAGCCTAATTCAATGGGTATAGCAACCGCCCCGATAATTGCTGTATTAATAAGCGAAACTCTAAAAGTAGTATCATACAGGACTAGATTTATGTAATTGCCTAAACCAACAAATGGTTTAATTTGGGGTCTTCCGAGATACCATATATGAAGACTATTCCAGAGAGAGAATATAAGCGGATATATTGTTAATATAAACAGAAGTATAATAGCGGGCATCAAAAAAAGATAAGGAGTGATGGAGGATCGGGCAGCCATTTTCACTTTCCCCTGTCGCCACAGGTTTTCCTGGACTCTTATTTTTCAATCAACTTTTATCCTTAACCAGGTATCGTTGCTCCATCTGGGTTGACGTACTTTGAGGGCCACTTCATTGGCACATCTCCAGGAATCCAACCAGCAGAGACCATTAGCATGTACTCATTCTTAGCAGCCTCTTCTAATGCATCTTTAGGTGATCGCATCTCAGCCAGCCCCTCCTGAATCGGACCTCCAACCAAATACTCCCATTGTGCTTCCTCTGCTATAGCTGGTCTTCTCTTAATTCGTCTCTCTAGCATCTCTAGCATAACCGGGAAGGCGCCAGTCTTAACACCTTTAGTACCAGGTAGCTGATAACTAGTCTTTCTTGCTCCGAGTCCAGCAAACTCGTGCTCTACGTAAGCTCTCAGCTCTTCTTCAGTCATAGTTATTCCAGAGGCCCATAGTATGAACTCAAAAGCAGCATCCTTATTCTTAGAATCTCTATTTATTACCCACACCCAGCCGCCTAATGAAGAGTATCCTATCCCCGGCTCAGCTCCCACAATGTTAGGTGTTGGAGCCTCAGGGTTTCCTGGTATTACCGAATAAATCGTCTTACCAGCTACGGCTGACTTTGTAGGATCCTCTACATATGAACAAAAGACATTCCACTGGACCGCCATTGCAGCTCTCTTAGTTGTAAAGTCCTTTGTTAC
>QMXA01000252.1 GCA_003661905.1 Thermoprotei archaeon
TTACGATAGAGCCTGGAATCTATGTGTGGAATAAATATGGTGTAAGAATAGAGGAGCTTGTATTGGTAACTGAAAGAGGCCCACGAGTAATAACTCAAATGCCAAGAGTATTCGAGAAATAAAGTTGAAGTATTTTTAAGCACTTGACCTAACTATTCCTAATAGTTTATTAAGGAAATCCCTATCTTGAGATAGAACTAAAGGATTTATCCTCTCTATATTCCAAACCCTTATGGTGTTTATGGGATCTGATCTATTAATACCGGCTATATAGCAATTCAACTCTTTAGCGAAGCCTAGGGCTGCAGCTACATCAACGTTACGTAATTTAGGTTTGAGATCTATAAACGCTCTATACCTGCCTAGAGCTGTCATTATTATATCAAGAGATGCTGAGCCAAAACAACGTAGTGTTATATTTTTAATCCTATATCTTATGGTGATCATAACTTTGCATACATCGATAGAGTTTATATATGTTGCGACTATATTAGAGTACGTTGTTACATTTCCACTTATCTTTGAATCGTTAATATATGCCCCTTCATTTTTAGCGAAACTATATACCCTATTACGACTTATCCAAGCAACTGCGCCAGCTAGTACATTTGCTAACGTACCATTCCTCAGTGCTGGAGCTATTGCTATTGAAACAGCAACATAAGGTATACCAGCTGAGAAGTTAGAACTTCCATCGACAGGATCTATTAGGACTAGGTATTTTGGTGAATCAGTTAGCTCTATTTCTCCTAACTCCTCAGATACTACTCTTGAATTTCTTAATTCGCTATGCTTGAGAAGCTCAATAATGTAGTTCTCAGCTTCTTTATCAAAAATCTTAGTTTCATCTCCAACTATGTTGTATCCTAAGGTTCTTGAATATTCTACTCTTTCGAAGAACTTCTCTTCTAGGAATTTTGAAGTTTCGAGAGCAATATACTTACATATTTTCATTAGCTCTAGGTATTCCCTATCTATGCACTTTCACCTCGCTAATCTCCTTAGCATTAGCATATGTATGAAGATATTTAGCAGTTAACTCTACAGCTTTCTTAACAAGTGATAGGGGTACTCCAGGAACGCCAGCACCTATGATAAATACATCGATTACCTTACCAGGTATATCGTCAATAGCTGATAAAGCACTATCTCTATGAGGAAATATATGTAAGACTTTATTCTCATCAGCTAATACTATTTCCTTTCCGCTTAAGTTTTCAGCTTTCCTAGTTGCTACATCAATAAATATCTCATTAGTATATGCAAAGCGAAGCGTGACTTTACCTCTAATCTTATTCAGATCATAGATACCTATTGGGACTAGGGTTTCAGCACTAGCTAAATTAGCTGAGTCAATAATGTTGTTCTTTAATGGGAATTCATGTTTATTAAGAACTCTTCGTATTAATGCCTCACTACTAGGCCTCTTTTTAGTAGGATCTATACCTAGTCTCCACATGAAATCCCTATATGCCCTCAGAATGGGGTGTTCACGAAGTCTTTCAATACTAAATGTACTAAGTATTTTTCTAATCAGTTCTCTGCTGTGTTCAAGTATGTCAGCTCTATTTTTTATAATTATGGCTCCCTTCACAATTGTAGAGGTTAAGAAGGCACCTCTAGCCCTAACTCTTTCACTTATTATTACATCCAATTTTAATACACCAATGTAAATTAGGAAGTAGCTAATTAAAATTTACATACCTTCTATGAAGATATGGATTCTTAAACTTCTTGAATTAAAGTTGTAGAAGGGTATTATATTGATAAAGCTCTTCATTCCTGATATAGGTATTGAAGAATTAGAAGCTGTTATAAAAGTTTTAGAGAGTAAATGGCTTGTTCATGGACCTGAAGTTGAAGCTTTTGAAGAAGAATTCGCTGAATATGTAGGTACTAAATATGCAATCGCAGTATCTAATGGAACTATAGCTCTTTTCTTAGTACTCAAGGCTTTTGGAATAAAGCCCGGGGATGAGGTCTTAGTACCTGATTTCACATTCATAGCAACAGCTACAGCTCCGATGCTAGCAGGTGCACGACCTATTTTTATTGATATAAACCCTAGAACCTATAATATGGATCCTAATGATGTCTTGAATAAAATTACTCCAAGAACTAAAGCTGTTGTCGCTGTTCATTTATATGGATATCCTGCCGAGATGAAGGCACTTAGAGAGATATGTGAAGATAAAAAATTAATTCTCATAGAAGATGCTGCTCAAGCTCATGGAGCTAGGTATAAAGGCCGAACCGTTGGTAGTTTAGGTGATGCAGCTGCATTCAGCTTCTACGCCACTAAAAACATGACAACAGGAGGTGAAGGAGGCATTATTACTACGGATAATAAGTATGTAGCTGAGAAGTTAAGAATGCTAAGAAATCATGGACAATTAAGGAAATATTACCATGTAGAGTTAGGATGGAACTTCAGAATGACAGCACTACAAGCCGCTATAGGTCGTGTACAGTTAAGGAAACTTGAGAGGATAATTAAAGTTAGAAGAAGAAATGCCTCGAGACTTAAATCCGAATTAGAACAACTGAACTGGGTGAGATTACCATACGAAGATCCTAATAATAGGCATGTCTATCATCTCTTTACAATATGGATAGAAGATACTGCTCCTTTGACCAGAGATGAACTAATTGAATATCTTAAGAAATGGGGTATAGAA
>QMXA01000253.1 GCA_003661905.1 Thermoprotei archaeon
ATGATAAAGCAATTGGCTGCCGCTCACCTTGAGCCTACCTACTTTACTGCTCGCCTAAAGGTTTTAGAGAACATAAGGTAAATGGTGAGTTCTGTGATAGCGATTTAAAATCTCTGATGAGTAGATGAAGTTCTCCGATGTGGGAATGCGAGTGTAAACTATGTGTATATAGTTCTAGATGCAACAATAGTATGCCAATTATAAATACTGAAAAATAGCTCACGTAATTATCGAATAGTATTAAATCAATTGTAACCATGACTTCATAAACTTCTCTGCTTCAGAAGGATCTCTTGCAAGTTCTCTAGCAATGGAGGGAAGTGTGCGTTTAATTAAAAAATCTAGATCTGCGTGCTTAGGTAATCTATCTAGCAATTCTCTCTTACCTTTATAAGAGAATTCTTCAAGCCCTAGAAGAAGGTTCCTAGCCTGATATTCATCTTTTATAGCACCATATACGCCAATTAAGTAGGGAGGGATGTCTCTGAATGCCATTAGCTCCCATCCATCATAGACAGCAAAGAAAGGCATTGGTGTTGCACCTAAATTTACTGCATAGGTTCTAGCTCTTTTTACGGCTTTAGCCATCGAAGGGCCTGGTCTTGCATATGCCCTCACTTTTACCTCTATAACTAAAAATGGTTGAGGGGGTCTGCCATATTTAGTAACGAAGACTACTAAGTCAGCTCTTTTATCGCCCACTGGAAATTCAGGTAGTACTTCTTTAAACTCACATTTAGAGTCTTCATAGACTAGTCCTCTAGTTATGGCATTTCTGAGAAGACGGTAGAGCTCATAGGAAATGTACGCCTCTTTTTCTTTTACTTTCCTAATTTGTTCTTTAAAGCCCATTACAGCTCTCCCCGGAAACAATATTCAAAGAAGAATGGTCTCTCTGCTAGCAAAGCCATTCACCTTAAATACTCTGCCCCGGAGAGAACATAGCTCTCCCCATATATTCAAACGCTAGAGTCGGCCAGTCTCTGTAGAGGGCCTCTGCTTGCCTCATTATAAGCTCTACGGCCATCGGATATCTGACCGGGGAGAATCCATGTCTTCTCAACAATCTCTTAACAGAGGCTCTGACCTTAGACTTAACGTTTTCATGTTCTGTCCAATCGATGGATAGATTATTTTTAATCGTTTTTATGAGCTCTCGTACAAGCTTTTTGAGCTCCTCATTAGAGGCTATAAATATCTCTCCTTTAGATAAAGCATCGTAAAAGGCTAATTCTTCCTCCGTTAAGCCTAGCTCTTCTCCGGCTCTTATAGATTCCCTTAATTCCCTAGCTATTTTGATGAGCTCCTCCATTACCTTAGCCGACCCTATAGCCCTGTTATGGTAAGCCCTTATAGTCCTCTCAAGCCTCTCTCTAAATGACTGATATCTGATTACATTTCTTCTCATCCTGATCCTTATCTCATCGTTCAGAAGCTTCCTAAGCAACTCTATTCGTAGATTCGGGAACTCTACTTCAGAAACTTCTTTTAGGAATTCCTCACTCAGAATTGGAAGCTTCGGGCGTTCTGACAATAAGTCTACTATATCCTCTAAGACTACAGCCTTTCCTACGAGTCTTTTAAGCGCTGTATCTACACGAGGAGGAGGTATCACATGCTCGGGCGATGCCTTAATAATCCTACCTCTCAGCTCCTCGAAGAATGCTATATCGTCTTTAAGCTTCAACGCCTCTGGATGTGGTGTAGCTAGAACGAATGCTTTCTTTAAGGCTGAAAAAGCCCTAAGGAACCTTCTCTTTGTATCATCATCTTTAACTATTTCATTGTGAGCTCTATGAAATAATCGTACCAGCTCTTTGGAGCTTAAGTCTCTCCATCCTGAGTAATCTATTCCTTTTAAGAAGGATCTGACTTCTTCGTATTTCTCCTTTAGTATTGGTAGTGCATCCTCTTGAGAGATGAAGGTCTTAGGGGCATCCGGAGCTCTCTTCGCATACTGCATAACAGCCATTTTTAGGGCTTCGCCTATACCTACGTAATCGACAACTAAGCCAGCAGGCTTATCTTTGTAGACTCTGTTTACTCTAGTGATAGCTTGAATTAAGGTATGTCCTTTCATTGGCTTATACACATATATCGTATGGAGGCAGGGACAGTCAAAACCTGTAAGCAACATATCTCTTACTATAAGTATCTTAATTGAGCTTGAGGGATCAGCAAATCTCTTCTTTATCTGGTCTCTCCTATACTTGTTCCTTATGTGTGGCTGGTATTCAGGTGGGTCGTCGGTAGAGCCGGTCATTATGACCTTTATTACACCTTTTCTATCATCATCGTCATGCCACTCCGGTCTCAGCTTTATTATATAATTGTATAGGTCAACGCATATTCTTCTGCTCATGCATGCTATCAAAGCTTTCCCTTCTATAGTTTCGCATCTCTTCTCGAAATGTTCAACTATGTCTTTTGCGAGCTTCTTTAGCACGCTCTCAGAACCTAGAACTCTTTCAAGCCTAGACCATCTCCTTTTCAGCTTCTCTTTGACCTCGACTTCCTCTCGCTCAGTGATCTCTTCAAATTCCTTATCTAGGAACTCCTTAGCGTGGCTTTCTAATCCTATCTTCGCCCATCGATTTTCATAGATTATCGGAACAACTACTCTATCTCTCTCCGCTTTCGCTAAATCG
>QMXA01000254.1 GCA_003661905.1 Thermoprotei archaeon
ACCTCCTGAGCTAATGGGAATTGTAGAACTTAGATCTACCTTTGCAAGACTAGGTCTAATAATACCACCTACAGTCATTGATGGAGGCTTTGAAGGTCAACTCACAATAGAATTACTAGGAGGATCCTTCCCAGTTAAGTTAAAAGCTGGACAGAGATTTCTCCACGTTATATTTGCAAAGGTAACGACACCTATTGAAAGGCCCTATAAAGGCAAGTATCAAGGTCAACGAGGAGTTACATTACCTAAATTGCCTATCGAGCTCTGATGTTTTTTAACTTTAGGGCCTAAGATCAGTACTGAGTACTTATACATAATTTCACTACTAGGAATTGCAGTTGATTTAGAGTATATTATTAGTACTACCTGCCCACTCCCTTATAATATTGATTTAAAGCTAAGCCGTAGTCGTGGGGTACAAATCTATGGTGCCACTTAATAATTTTGAAAAGACGTGGGGCGGTGGTCAAACAATAGGTGAAAAAATAAAAGAAGTATTTAAGAGAAAGGAACCTCTAAGGCACAAATTAGTAATTTCTCACTACAAAATTAAGACCATGGTTAGCAGGTTAGAAGTATTTCTTGAAAGACTTAAGGGTAGAGATAGATCACTATTTGAGAGAGTGGTAAATGCCCTAACAATGAAAGACAAAACACGAGCAGCTATGTATGCAAATGAGATTGCAGAAATAAGGAAACTCGTAAGGCAATTAACTTTCACGCAAGTAGCTCTAGAGCAGGTATCATTAAGAATTGAAACTGCCTTGATATTTGGAGATGTTATGAATAACCTAATACCAGTTCTTGGAGTGGTTAAGGAACTTGGGAAAGTACTAAGAGGCATAATGCCAGAGTTAAGCCTAGAGCTTAGAGAAGTAGAGGAGAATCTACGTGAAATAGTAATTGAAGCTGGAGAAGCTATACCAGGCGTTGGTGGCGAGATCTATACTTCTCCCGAAGCTAGAAAGATTCTTGAAGAAGCTCAGGTAATTGCAGAGCAGAGAATGAAAGAGAAATTCCCAGAACTACCAGCAATATCAGCAGGTGTTGCTGAGGAAACTTCATCTGCAACTTCTTAATGCCTTTAGTAAGCTGAAGTATTCCTAGTATACTTTAGTTTTTTATTCTCAGTTATTTTGTTCTTAGATAGGGTTAATTATGAGTACCGCTATATTGGGCGTTATAGTAAATTATAGAAGGAGTAAAGCTAGACAATATAATAATCAAGTCTTAATAAAGATACTAACACCTACGCAGAACTTAGGAGCTTTAGTAGGTGCTAAAGCTATTGTAAAGGATAAATATGGAAACTTGTATAAAGGTAAGATCATAAAAATACATAGCTGGAGAAATCAAGTAGTTAGAGCAATCTTCAATCCAAATATTCCAGGCCAGGTCTTAGGAGAAAGGGTGATGATAGTTCCTAGAAACTCTTAGCTATAATTCGAGAGAGCAGAACTTTTGAGTTTCTATAGAGATAATTTCTTTAGGTAAAGAGCTTTGAGTTCAAGAGTGCCTCCTTCGGAATTTAAGGCATCTCTAAGAAAATTTATTGAAGATAAGATAGCTCAACTAAGAAGAGAATTGGAATTCTATGAATATATGCTCGAAATTCTAGAAGAGAGCGAAGCACAAATGGAGTTACTAACAGTATCTGAGCGTAGAGTTAAGGATAGTTCCGGTAATGATTTGGCAGTAATAAAAATCGGAGAGAAGAGTGTAAAGGTGATACCTTTAACTGAGATCTCAGCTTCACATCCTAAAGTAAAGTTCTTCTTAACGAAATTTCTCAACGAACTTAAACCTCCAGGTAGTACAGCGAGCCCTAAATATAGTATCAGAACGAGGAATGGTCTCATAGCGGAGATAATAATTGAAGGTCCTATACCAACATACCTACTTAGACAACTAGAAGCAGCTCTAGTATATGCATTCTCAAAATAGGACCTCACCTCGGTGCAACTCTGAGAAGGCATCACTAACCTTCTTGCCGGGTTCTCCTCATCAGTGAGGCCCAAAATTAATAGTCTCTGAAGCAATAAATATACTGACATGGGACTAGGAATGGAGTTTTCAGTACTAGTATCCACACTTGAGAAACTAGAGAAGACATCATCTAGAACTCAGCTCACGTTAATTCTCGTTGAATTGTTTAAGAAAGCAGAGCCTAAGGTAATAGACAAAGTTGTATACTTTGTTCAAGGAATTCTATGGCCTGAATGGCATGGACTTCCTGAACTTGGACTTGCTGAGAAAGGAATAATAAAAGCTATAGCTCTAGCTACACACTCCTCTGAGAGTGAAGTCGAGAAGTTATATAAAAGAATGGGTGATCTGGGAAAAGTAGCGGAATTCCTAAAAAGACAGAAACAATCAAAGGGGGTCATAGGCCTTACAGCATTCATGCAAACAAAAAAGATAAGCAAATTGACAATTGAAGGAGTATATAACACATTAACTAGAATAGCTCAGGCTCAAGGAGAAGGTAGTCGAGATCTTAAGATAAAACTACTTACAGGCTTAGTAATGGATGCTGAACCTAATGAGGCTAAGTATATTGTGAGATTTGTTGAAGGAAGACTTAGATTAGGTGTAGGTGATGCTACAATTATGGATGCTTTAGCACTAACGTATACGGGAACAACAG
>QMXA01000255.1 GCA_003661905.1 Thermoprotei archaeon
GATATATATAGAGCAATTCGGCATAAATCCTCTAGACTATGTAAAGGATCAAGTGATTAAGAATGATGATATAGTTGCTATTTGTGAGGATAGGGTCTATGGTTCAGAAAAAGGTTGTTGGACTAAAACTGAGGATCTGACACCTAACCAAGAAGCTATGTGGAATGCTGCGATTAGCTCTAAAGCTCTCCATGAAAATACGGAATTTGACGAAAATGGCAATCCCAGTTTTAAAGGTGTTCTATATCAATATTTTGGATCACCTAATAGGAATGCTCGTAGTGTTATTTATCTGGAAGATACTAAGTACTTCGATGGAGATATAGTTTCTAGCGGTCCACTAAATACTGCTGTATTTCTGACACCTGGTTATTTCACTGATTATGCATGGATTAAAATCGTTGACCCAGCTTTTGCTGCTAAGGTATTAGCTGATGGAAGAACTATTGGTCATCCAGCACAGGCTAAGGAAGTTATTGGTAAGGTTAGGTATGTTGCTAGATATGCTCATCCCTTTACCATAGGCGTAACTAATACAGTACATGTTATTAGATTCTATCAATACCTCAAGAAGAGATTAGAGAAAGGAGATCCTATAGAAGTTTATCAATTCAATACTACTGGAAGAATAATAGCTAAGTATAGATGGACTGAGAAGAAGTTAGGTAATAAAGTTATCATGGCTCCTGAACCAATTTTAGTAGAGAAAAATGGCATTCCAAGAGCTGTAGGAGGTACAAGACCAAGTATAGAAGAGACAGAGCTATTCCTATTACAAGCAACAAGAGGTGCTGTAAAGTATAAGCCTCACCCAATATGGGGTGAAAAGGTATTGGTACCTATAGAAGTTCCTGGATTAAGTAGTGAAAGATTGAAGCAGCTTGATCCAACAACCTATGTAACCATGGAGGAATTCAAGGCATTATTAAAAGCACAGATAGAAGAGAGCAAATACTGGCTAGATAAAAACTGTCCAAACTTGCCGAAAGAAATCTACCATGCTATGGACTTTGAGGATTAATAAGAGTTCAATCATACTCAAGCACTTCACTACTCTTTCCCTACATATAAGGTATGTGATGACTATGGTTATTATCTTGCAAAACTACAATTCTAGATGTAATAAATATGAACTGTTTTAGTGCCTGATTCTAATCAAATAGCAGATACTAAGCCAAATGTAATAAGTATAGGCTTTGGAGAGTGATTCATTTGTACTAACTATTAACTAAGTATATTTGGTAGGCATAACATGCATTGTAATACAGGTGATAAAGAACCAAAATATAGAACCATTAGCTGCGGCTCCGAGGCTATAATTATTGGAGCTATAACTGAACTTAATACAATAGCGTGATTCGTGAGCTGACATATGTGCTAGTCAAGTTAAGAAATACGAACTGCAGATATGAAGGAATAGATAGAGCTTTTAAATCATTCTTATATTCATGCCTATTTCCATTCGTTTCTATAACATGCTGTACTTTACTAATTAAATAATTCCATACCTCACAGGAATAGTTGTTAGCTTCGTACAATTTTTTGTACTCGCATAGAGTATTTTTCACTAGGGAGCTTTATGAGGAAGTTTTTAATCATATTAATAATCTTGGTAATAGTCATTGGAGTATCTATATTTCTTCTCTTGGGCTGGAAAGGCAAGGAAGGTGTTAAAGGTGAAATTCCCTTAATAGACATAGTCAAGGGTGTTAAAGCTTCGATAAGTATTTCAAGCCCAGTTTTCGCTAATCTTAGTTACATACCCAAGAAATATACGTGCGATGGAGAAGATATATCGCCTCCCCTGGAAATAAACAATGTTCCTAAGGAGGCAAAGAGCTTGGTTCTCATTCTCTACGATCCTGATGCCCCTAAAGGCATATTCTATCATTGGATTGTTTATCACATCCCACCTACGATAAAGGAAATTAGTGAAGGTGTTGGAACGAAGAACATGCATGAAATCTCCATAGGCGTACAGGGATTGAATGATTTTGGCTACGTAGGATATGGAGGTCCTTGTCCTCCACCAGGTCATAAAGCTCATAGATACATATTTTTAGTAATAGCATTAGATAAGGAACTAGAGCTATCTCCCGGAGAACCAGTAAATGAGGTTTTGAATATGTGTAGAGGTCATGTAATAACTTATGGAATATATGTAGGGCTATATGGAAGATAAACAATAAGTGTTTAATCATATCCATGATCAATAATGCATTCAAAAAGTATTTAACAGAATAGATTTTATATCCATAGCTTATACAATATCATAAGGAGCGCAATATATAATGCTAAAATCAGTAGAAATAATGCAAGTTTAAACTTACCTAAAGATCCTGAGAATTCACCTTTCACACTCTTAATTACCCAATCCTTTAAGGACTCTTTCACTACTTCCCCTTTAACAACTTTTTTCCTTTTCTTAACTCTTGACTTCTTCAAAGTATCTCACCTTAAGTTCTCATAGAAACTATGGCACTTCCCTAAATTTAACTTTACTAAGGAACTAAATCGTTATGGAGTATCGAAGGCAGTTACGTAGATCTAGTCTAAGTTATGATGGATGAGAAGAGCAATTCTATTCTCTTAATGGTGAATAATACATTTATAACTGTATAGCGATGCTGAAATATAGC
>QMXA01000256.1 GCA_003661905.1 Thermoprotei archaeon
CACTATAACTGGGATTAAGAATACCAGCTAGTTCATCAAGTCCTAAAATCTTCTCAATAATAACTCTACCATCTTCAACATAGATCTTAACATAGTCACCAGGAGAAATACCTAACTTATCACAAATCTCCTTAGGTAAAGTTAGCTGTCTTTTCTTAGCAACCTTAACAATAATCAAAATTCATCGCCAGAGAATAAGTACATAGTACCACTATATAAGAGTACTACATAGATGTAGAGACATCATTAAGTTATGCTATGAAATAATGTTAAAATTTTGTGAGCTTTTCCCAGCTCAGAATTCATAATAGATTAGCTATTAATCTTCAACAATCATAGTTTAGCTCCTTGATTTTTGTTAATAACTAGATGAAGGATTTTGATCTATATGGAATTGTGACTTATGATGAGGTGTTGTATGGTGGTATGAGTTTCGTTATTGATGAGTATGGTGATTTAGTTTTCATTACCCTACCAGCTTCTTATTGCTTATGTAAGAGGTTTGTTTACTTTATTGGAAGTATTTATTTTGTTGTTTTATTTGTTGTTTTAGTATGTTGAGGTATAGTGATAGGTGTCTTCTTGCCATTCTTATCCATTGTGTTCTTACTGCATATCCATACATATATGCCATGTATGCTACTGCATAGTCATAGTTCTCTATGAGCCAGTTCATTTTCTTTGCTAATTCACTTGGGTTTCTTGGAGGTACTGTTAGTCTTGGTGCGAATTGATATAGCTCTATTAGTCTTGGTGCTCTAGTTCCAATAATTGGTTTGAAACTACCCATTGATAGATGTAGTATTCCACTTACTGAATACAACCCACGTTTATCTCTATAAGGTAGAGCTACTACATCAGCTAATGCTATGAGTTTAAGCATCTCCTCATTAGATAGGTACCTCTCAATAAATACTAGATTAAATCTACTTCTAGCACTCTCAATAATATCAATAACTCCCTTATCCCTAACTTCACCAGCAGCTATTACAGTAACATCACTACCTCTATTCAATAACCTAATAGCTTCAATAAGTATATCTAACCCCTTATCCATTCTAAGAAAACCAGGTACAACAGCAATAATCCCCTTAACACTATATTTCCCAAGATTAAGTTCCTCCATCAATCTAAATCTAGGAATTCCTAGATATGGATTCATATATGTTCCATGAGGAATTCTATAGATCTTAAGTGGATCAACACCTTGATGCTGTATTTCAAATTCCTGCAAATAACTATGGACAATAACAGCATCAGCTAAATCCAACTTTCTCTGAAAATCTAATGCACCTACTCTACCAGATAATGGATGATGAATAGTATGCATCGTAAACACAACTTTCTTAACTAAACCCTCCTCTCTAGCTCTAACACAAATATCAAGTATAGCTGATGTATCACCAAAAATACCATACTCATGCTCCACATGAATAATATCAACTCCACCAATACTACTCAATACATCAAGTATCTTACCATATTTACTAGAACCCCTCATAAACACTGGATATACATAAGCTTTAGCCTCTCCATCAAATCTCTCCTCATTACCATCAACATCACATAGAACATAGATATCTATATGAGATAAAACAGATTTAAGAGCTGAAATAAGCATCCTAGTATATTCTGCAACACCACAATGAGTAGGAGGATACGTAGATACAAATGCTATCCTCATCATTAAATAACCATTCGAAATATAGCTGATGGAATTAATAAGCTATACAGTAAATAGATGATTCCTGTACTAAGTTCTAGTAAAAATAATCTCTAAACTATCTCTATTTATCTATGAGATCCAGAATTAAATAATACCTCATTCATCCATACGTACAGTTAGATCTAAGCATCATTTATCTTCTAGATCTTGTGTACCATGTAGCTGGATTTCTTGTTTGTAGATATATCTTACCTAATCCATGAACCCTAAATACGAATCCTTCACCTCCAAACATCATTGTCTTTAAGCTTCCAAATCTCTTTATGTCATATTCTAGAGTATCTTCCATAGCTACTAGATGTACGTTATCTATAGTTAATTTCTCACCAGGTTTTACTTCACGCTCTACAATACTTCCATAGGCATTTACCCATACACCTCCAATACCTGTGAAGTGAAGCCACATTAATCCACCACCTCCAAAGACTCCTCTAAGACCTCTCCATACTACTTTATGCTTTACATCTCCATGACTTGCTAAGTAGCATTTATCATTAACAATAACCCCCCTACTACCATCAAGTGGTATATACATAATATCTCCAGGTATTGGAGGAGATAACCAAAGTGTAGTAGGTGAACTCTTAGCTACATAGATATTAACAAATAGAGACTCACCAGTGGTTAAAGCTCTTAAGAACCCTCTACTCCTAGTCTTTACTTCAACATCACCTTCAATCATCATTAAAGCACCTGCCTCAGCTTCAATACTCTCTCTTTGCTCAAGCTCCACTTTAAGAACTGAATATGCAGGTTTATACAATATCTCATACTTCATGAACTAACCACCAAAGTTAGTAATTATATAGCATAGATATAAGTTTACCCAACTAATAATCAAAGCAATATCAATTACTAATTATTAACTACGAACATACTAATAATAAGTTAAGGTCCAAGAGAATTCTTTAA
>QMXA01000257.1 GCA_003661905.1 Thermoprotei archaeon
AGCCTCAAAGTTAATATCTATAGCAGAGAAGAGGCTTAAGAGAAATATTGATATTCTCTACATAGATGTTGCAGGGTCTAGAAACAAGACTATACAATATATTAAAGCCCGTGGATTTGGAGGTAATATCATAGCCGAACACCATGCTGATACAAAATATATAGTGGTTTCAGCTGCTAGCATTATCGCTAAGTATCTAAGAGATCGGTATATTAATTATCTTAAAAGTATCTACGGAGACTTCGGTAGTGGTTATCCAAGTGATTCAAAAACTATTAGATGGCTAAGTAATTGGATAAAATACCATAAAGAATTACCACCAATAGTTAGAAAAAGCTGGTTAACTGTAAGAAAATTAAGGACAAAAACTCTTCTTAATTATCTAAGAGGTGATTAAGTTCTTATCTAATAAAGTAATTACTAGTTAAGAAGTAGAGGAGCTGTCACAATGCCTACTACACCAAGATTTATAGTAGATGCAATGTTAGGAGATCTTGCTAGATGGCTTAGAATGCTCGGGTATGATACTAAATATAATAAGAACTATGAAGATTGGCAATTAATAAAAATAGCTATGGATGAAGACAGAATACTTCTAACTAGGGATATGAGTCTCTTTAGAAGAGCTAATACAACCTTTAGAAAAGCAGGTAGAGATCGTTTAAGGGCTTTTTATCTTGAGTGGGGTGATATAGAGGATGTCTTAGCTAATTTAGCGATTTTGCTAAGGAGAAAATTGAGTATAGATTTGAGATTAGACATAGATCCTTTAGATACACGTTGCCCCATATGTAATTCTCCGCTAAGATATACTACTTCACTAGTGGAGATAGCGGGTAGAGTGCCTGAGGTTATAGCTAATAGATACAGGGAATTTTGGATATGCAGTGGATGTGGTAAAGTGTATTGGAGAGGAAAACATTGGATAACGATAGAAGAGAAGCTCAAGAAAGCAAAGGAGAAAATAAGTAGCTCTATGATTAGTAAGGAAGCAAAAATAACTAAAAAATTCCTATTGAGATCTAGGAGAAAACACATCAGGAGAGAAACTAAGGCTTAAAAACTTGTAAATAATTGCATACAACTAGGTTGGGGCCCGTAGCTCAGCCTGGTAGAGCGGCGGACAGCTAGTTGGTATCTAAGTAACCAACTAGCTGGTCGTAGCTCTTAACCCGTAGACCAGAGTCAACCCAGTCTCTGGGCGGAAGTCCCGGGTTCAAATCCCGGCGGGCCCGCCACATACTTAACTTCATTCCTTCTAATACTAATACCTCATTTAATAGTAAGTCATTAATATTTGAAACTCTTACCCAGGCGATAGGGATTTATCAGTGTATGAATTAACGATTGGTCTCGATGAGATATTATGTGCAATCTTATTATTTCTATGGGTTATAGCTGTGGTTAGAGTAATATCGAAGAAGGCTTATGATTTTATGATTTCTAAAGGTTTTAGACATAATGTTGCTGTTTATTACAATAGGAAAATAATTCACATAGCTGCAGGGGGTCTTGTCGCCCTTCTTGTTCCATATGTATTTAAAACACCTATGCTTCCCTTGGTGCTTGCATCATTATTAGCTATCTTCACATATATACCTCATAGACGTAATAAATTGATGTTCTGGTTTCAAACACCAGATAATATATATGAGGTACATTTCTGCATTATGTGGGGATTGATAATTATGTTGGGATGGGTGATTTCTGAGGGAAATTTCTGGTTTGGGGTTCTTCCAGTATTATTCATGGCCTTAGGTGATGCTATAACAGGTCTTGTGAGGAATACCATATATAAGAAAAGAACAAAGTCTTGGTGGGGTAACTTAGCGATGGCATCTCTATCTATCCCTTTAGGTGCTGTTCTAGGAATTGCAGGTATGGTAGCCGGGGCTATAGCGTCTATAGTTGAACACTTTGAGATAGGGCCAATAGATGATAATATACTTGTTCCATTAACTTCATTTACAATTCTGACATTAACACTGATCTATGCCCCATGGCTACTTAGTCTAGAGATATAGTTGAAACAGATTAAATTCACTACTTCTTATCATTATTATTTCTCTTCAACTCTTCTGAGTTGCTTCAGGTACATTTCTAGAAGCTCGCTGGTTGTTGTTACATCTTCAGGGCTTTTATCTGGTCTCCATCTAATGAATCTTGGAAACCTTATTGAAATTCCCACACCTGGTTTTACAGCTCCTTTACAACATGTATGTAATGGTGATAAAGTCAGCTCAGCGCCAATGATTTCAATAACTATAGCTGGTCTTATCCATACATCAGGCACCATTTGAGAATCTACTCTCGGATGCTTATTCGGTATTATGTAAGGTTCAAACATTTTGCTCATTTGATGAAGATCTTCATCAGTAAAGCCGCTGCCGACCTTACAAACTGTTTGAAATGTATCCGTATCTGGATTATATGCAGCAACTAATAATGCACCGAATTTCCCAGCTCTTCTACCTCTGCCATAGAATGCACCAACAACTACTAAATCTACTGTATCTGTCATTTCGCTTCTGTAATCCCTCTTATATTTTATCCATAACCAACCTCTTACTCCAGCTTGGTATATAGAGTTTTCATGGATAGCCTTTACTACTAAGCCTTCACAACC
>QMXA01000258.1 GCA_003661905.1 Thermoprotei archaeon
AAAATAATATACTCTAATCTTCGATAAATAGTGGGGTAGTTGTCTATGGTTATTTTGAGATCAGTTGTAGATAACTTAAAAGGTAAGGACTTAATTACAACACAAGATTGGAGTATTGAAGAATTAAGAGTAGCAATAGATTTAGCAAAGGAGCTTAAGAGACAATACTACTACCTTGGTATAGAGAGAATACCAAAATATCTTGATAGAAAAACCTTCATAATGTTATTCTATGCCCCATCAACAAGAACTAGGTCGGCCTTCGAAACAGCTATGACAATTCTTGGAGGACATGCACAGTATGTAGAACCAAGAATGACGAGAGCTGGTGAGGGAGAAGCAATAAAGGATATAGCTAAAATGTATGAAATCTATGGACAAGGTTTAGGTATAAGAATACTGGATAAGGCAATAGACTTCAAATGGGGTGAAGGCCATAAGATACTACTAGAGTATGCTAAACATGCTAAAATACCAGTAATAAACATGGCTGACGATCAAGAGCACCCAACACAAGCACTAGGAGACCTAATGACCATAGAGGGGAAACTTGGCAAGGTAGAGAAGAAGAAGTTTGTAATTATGTGGGCTTATGCACCAGTACTACGTGGACCCTGTAGCATCATAGCCGATATGTTTCTAGCAACAAGATTCGGTATGGATGTTGTCTTAGCCCATCCATCAGGATACGAGCTACCCGAGGAAGTCATAGAAATCGCAAAGAAGAATGCTGAAGAGAGTGGTGGTAGCCTAGAAATCTCTAATGACTATAGAGAGGCTCTACGAGGAGCACACGTTGTATTCCCAAGAAACTGGTGCTCAAAGAAACTACTAGAGCTCGGAGCCTCAGCTTATGGAAAACAGGAATTAGAAAACTATGCCAAATTCAAAGACTGGAGACTTAAAATGGAAGACCTAGACTTAATGGATAAGAAGGGTATAATAACACATGTACTACCAGTATTTAGAGGCTATGAAGCAGATGATGAGGTTATGGATTCACCAAGATCAGTAATATACGAGCAAGCAGAAAACAACCTCTGGGCTAAAGCAGCAGTACTAGTCTTAACAATGGGTGGACTCTAATCATCCTCAACAATATAAGTAAAGTAAAAGTGATAGATTAAGTACACCATTTTTATAAAACATCAAATTCGATAATAAAGAGTTATATGTTTAATCTGGAACAATAGTTGTTCCTGCTCTCTCCTCTAATACATCTAATGCTTTGTATAAGTGTCCTATTGCAGCCTTTTTTCCACCATTCCTAACAAACCTTATCGCAGCTAACACCTTTGGCCCCATGCTTCCAGGCGGGAAGTGGCCTTCCTCGTATAGTTTTTCAGCTTCACTAACAGTTAGCCTCCTGAGAAGTCTCTGATTAGGCTTTCTAAAGTTCAGGTATACTCCCTCAACATCAGTTACTATTACAAAGTAGTCTGCTCTAACAAGAGATGCTAATCTTTCGCCAGCAAGATCCTTATCTATAACTGCTTCAACACCTCTAAGTTCACCATTCTCATACACTACTGGAATACCACCGCCACCAGAAGCTACAACAATAAAGTTGTTTTCTAACAGTGTTCTAATGGCATCTTTCTCAATATTGCCTATAGGATCAGGTGATGGCACAACTCTTCTCCAACCACCTCTAGGATCAGGCTTCATAACCCAACCTTTCTCAGCAGCTATTTTCTTAGCTGTCTCCTCATCATAGTATGGTCCAACATATTTTGTTGGATTCTGAAATGCAGGATCATTCTTATCTACAAGAACCTGATTAACTATTGTTACAACATGTTTCCCTATACCCCTACGTTTAAGCTCGTTAGAGAGAGCCTGTTGTATCATATAACCTATCCATCCCTGGGTCATAGCATTAGCAAAGTCCATTGTTAATGGTGGTATACGCTCCTTGAGAGACTCCATCCACTCAAGAACATTACCTACTTGTGGTCCATTACCATGAGTTAATAGAACCCTATATCCTTTCTCAATAATATCAGCTATCTGTTTCATAGCCTTAACAACGTTATTCCATTGCTCCTCAACAGTACCCTTTTGCCCTTTCTGTAGGAATGCATTACCTCCAAGAGCAACTACAACTAAACCTTTATCAGTAGACATAGTTTTTACCTCAGTAAAAATTTATGTTAATTGATGTAGACACCTTAAAGTAATAGTTGTGATATATATAAATGTACATGTAGGGAGATAATTATACACTTAAGTAGAGAATTTACTGAGAAATTACATTAAACGATTAAAAGAATATTATAATACTAAACATAATGGCTATGTTTGATACTGTACTATTATGGCTTTTAGAAAATATTATTATTGAAAATGAATTACATTATTTATGGTGAACACTCTATGAGTGATTATGATATTCTAATAAAGAACGGTTTAATAGTTACAATGGATAAGGATAGAAGAATTATAGAGGGAGGATTCATCACCATAACGGGGGATAAGATAGAAAAAGTAGGTAAGGACCCTTCTGGTATAACAGCTGAGAAAGTTATTGACGCTAAAGGCAAAATCGTAATGCCAGGTCTTATGTGTGCGCATACTCATCTCTATGGTAT
>QMXA01000259.1 GCA_003661905.1 Thermoprotei archaeon
CTCCATAAGATGAATGGGCCTCTATTAGCATAAGCACCTGTATCCATTATTATCTTAACTTCTATTGCTGTTAATTTACCATCTCTAGTAGCTCCTGATTTGTATCTAATAATTGATGCTTCTCTCTTACAATGTGATTTCATGGATTCCTCTCTTGAATATATTAAGAGAGCTGGGCGTCCCGTTCTATAAGCAACGAGAGCAGCTTTAGCAGCAACAAGTGGTCCCATATCATCTTTTCCACCAAAGCCGCCACCTATGTATGGCTGGACAATTCTTATCTTACTAGCAGGAACTCCTAGAACTCTAGCACTTATTGCTTGTGCTAAGTGTGGATATTGAGCACATGAAATAATAGTTATTCTACCACCAATCTCTGGTATTGCAAGTGCTCCTTCAGTCTCTAAATATGCGTGTTCTTGGTGTTGTGTTCTATACTCATTCTCCACAATAACATATGCCTTTTTAAAACCTTTAGTGACGTCACCTTTACGTACTCGAGTTGTAAATGCTATATTACTACCCTTCTCCTCATGGACCAATACATCAGTGCGTTTCATTGCTTCTAGAGGATCTAAAAGTGCTGGTAGTGGGTCATAATCTATTTTAACTGCTAAAGATGCTTCAAAAGCTACTTCCGGTTCTTCAGCAGCTACTAATGCTACTGGTTCACCTACATACCTAACCTTACCCTCAGCTAATAATGGTTGATCAGGTAGTGCATATCCAACCTGATTTTCTCCAGGAATATCCTTTGCAGTAAAGATACCTACAACGCCTTTGATTTTTAATGCCTCACTTACATCTATGGCCTTTATCCTAGCATGAGGCTCTGAGCTTAGTACTAGCTTTACATAAAGCATATTTGGCAGTACATAATCCTCCATGAACTTAGCTCTACCCGTAACCTTCTCAATAGCATCAATTCGTCGAATACTTTTACCAATTACTAGAAATTCCTTAGCCTTCAACCACTTCTCAATTAAGTAAAAAGGATCTTCAGACAGAGGGATCACCTACCATAAGTCCTATATATCCGAACATAGATTAAGTTTATCTTAAAAATTCAAATGAAAAAAGCTAAGGACTAATTATGTGGGGACATACTTAAAGGCTTCTACTTCGCGTTCGGTTATTTCTAGACCGAGCTTTCTCCTAATCTCAGCTGCATACTCTGATACTGCAAATGGTGGGCAGCCATGAATAAGCATGACTCCATCTCTAAGCTCTCCTTGTGCTAATACCCAGTATAGTTCTCTTCCTGTTGTTGAAACAGCGCATTCACCAAATATTATTACTAATCCTTTGTCCATTAGCTCTCGAATTCTATCTAGATCTTGAGGTATAGGTGTATTTAGACCTACGAAGAAGTATAGTTTCTTACCCATCTTCTTAAGATCTTCGAAGAATCCTGTATCTTTGAGCATGTAGAGAGTGAACTTTATCCAAGCCTTACAAGTTCTACACGTAGCACCATCAATTACATGAACCCCAGGGAAGTATGATTCAACAATTTCACAGCTAGCAAATCTAAACCTTCTTCTCACATTCTCTAGCTTTTCACCAACAACTTCTATATTTGCAGGATCACCAACGCCTAGACCTGTTACATGGGCTATTGCTATGGGGCCTATTTCATAGTGTGGATATTCATATCCTATTATCTTAGCTGCTATCGCATCTGTAGCTACAGGATCGTCTCCTGCAATTATTAAGTTCATATCGACTGGATCTCCATGTATTGGTCCATCTCCTTCCATACACTTTATGGCATCAAATACACATAGAACATATTTATCTCTAAATGGTCTTATTTCATCAACTATTTTATACCATAGGTCTGATCTATGCCATCTAAGTCTATCGGTGAATGTATTTGTAACACCATGCATTAGCTTTATACAACCTGTTATACCTCCTCCTTCCATGCTAGTCTTCAACACTGGTACTCCAATTATCTTATCTACTTTAGTTATTAACTCTGCAATCTCTATTTCTTTAATGAGAATTCCATTGGGTATTTTGACTTTCACACTCCTGAATTTCCCATCTTCATCAAAGGGTGTTATCTCAACTCCAATACTCCTAGCCATATCTATATATCCAAGTAATTCCATTACCTGCCTTGTTGTCATACCTTCACGCCACCAGTATGTCATAGCTGATGCTGATTCAGCTATGATGGGTTTTGCCTTAGCCTCTTTGACTAATAGTGTAATTGCTCTAACAACTCTGGGATCTGTTGTTACTGGTGGTGGTCGTGGACTAACTAGGTTAGGTTTTATGAGAACTTTTTCACCTGGTTTTATGAATCTTTCAATACCTCCAAGTTTATCAATAGCTTTCTTAACAGCATCAAACACCTTATCTTCATCAGGTGGTGTGAGTACGCGAGAAATAGCTACACGAGACATCAGTCCACCTCGTGGAATTCTTAGGAGTATAAGAGTAAAAAGTCTTGTCTTGATGATGCTTATTAATGAACTTTAATTACTATCTTTATTGGATCACCTATTTTCTTTTCCGCTATTTCAATAGCTTTGACAAGCTCATCGAATCTGAATTCATGTGTGACGAGTTTTCTTAAGACA
>QMXA01000260.1 GCA_003661905.1 Thermoprotei archaeon
AACCTTCGTTACCTTCCCTAGTTGAAAACTATTGACAAAGTCACTAAGAGAATTCATGTCATTAATATCCAATTCGTTTGTTGAGGTATTGGTTATGTTCATCACTATTCTTAACTCATATCCAATACTTCTCGCTATATCAGAAGTAGCATTACTTACAACTACAAGATATTGACAAACGAGAAGAGAGAGGCTAGTGATATTCCAGCTATCAGTGCAATCCCCATAAGCGTTGAGGGGCTTTTGAGTATGATCCTCATTAATTCCCCCTTTAGAGACATGATTCACTTTGATCTCTTATGCATGTAATTTTCAAGAGATTTTGAAGTTAAACGAGGTGGGCCATTATTTAATAACCATTGCTTAATTTTCTCAGGAGTTCTTAATCTCTGTAGAAGCTTTAAAGCCTCATCGTATAGATTTATCAATTTCTTTTTAATTTCCTTGGAGTAATCCATCTTAGGAATTATTGCATTTTTAGCATATAGTAAAGCTTTGATTGCATATTCATAATCAATATTACCTAGAGCATAATGACTTAATATATCTTCAATCTTAAGAAAAGCTTCTTTATAATCTCTAGAAAATTCACGTCCTCCCTTAATTGGTGGAGGATGCGGATTCAGTCTAATGTTATCAAGTCTAAGTTCATTAATCATGACTAGATACACCTAATAATTTATCTAATTCGCACATTATTCCTTCCTCTTTCTTCAGAGTTTCTACTAATTGATACTCGGCAAAACCCTCTTTCCTTTCATTTCTACTGAGTCTTCTTCTAATTAGCTCAATAGCCTTTCTCTGTGGATGAAGAGCAACAGATATATAGGCTCTTATTATGGCATCTATTGTTGCTTGTTGAATAACTATTTTCTGATCTGTGAATTCGATATATAGTCTTACATGCCTATGACTTGGAGGGATAAAAGCTATGATTCTTTTTACATCCTGGTTTTTGTATATTTTTACTTCGTTACTTGTAGCCAGAGTCAGCACCCTCTACATCAGTTGAGCATCTATAGCTATATAGTCTTAATTACTCGTATCTTAATCCTACATAGAATTTATTATATTGAGGATCTTTGGAAGTAATTCATAACCATGCTTTATAGCTCCAAGACTTCCTTTCTCCCTACATTCAATCTCCGTAAATCTTCGAATACCATCAGGTTTGAGTTTATGCCAAGCTAATATGAATGGGACTGGGTCATCGGTATGTGCTTTAGTTTTAGGAGGTGTTGCATGGTCTGAAGTAACTAAAACACCTACTTCCGATAAATCTATGTTATTGATTAAAGGTTGAACAAAGTACTTGTCTATCATCTCTATTGCCTTGATCTTTCCTTCTTGGTCTCCATCATGAGCTGGTTCATCAGGGCCTTTTAAATGTACATAAACTACGTCAACTTCCTTGAGAAGTTTGAGCGCCTCTTCAAGTCTTATTCTATAATCCTCCTCCTTACTAGGTAATGGAGGTCTTTCTATAACTTTCATGCCGAGTAACCTAGCTATACCTATTTCCACAGGCATTTCAGCTAGACCTCCAAATTTTCTCCCAAATAGGTCATTTATCGGCTTTATTTTTGGAAGTTTATTACCAGCATCCCTAAGCAATATAGCATTAGCTTTTAAGAACCCCTTATTTGAACGCTCAATATTTACTGGATGATTATCTAGTATTTCTATAGACCTCCTTGTGAATATTGAAACAAGTTCAGCTGTTACCTTAGCTTCATTGCTATTATCAAGAGGTTTAGGCATTACTATGTAGGGCTTATAATGTTTAACTGCTATTGATATCCTTCCTCTTCTTCTATAAGCTGGATCAGTATTTTCAACCATATCTGATAATTTATGAGTTTTACTACCAATGATTACAACAGCTCTATGACCTATTGTAGCAATAACCCTTACATACGCATCGTATTTTCCAAGATCTAGATTATCTAGGGCTTTTGCAAGTATTGAAGCTTCATTTGAAGTTAGACTACGTTTAACTCTTCTATCAATTATTCTTAAGGTATTGGGATCTATTGTTGCAAAGTTAGCTCTGAAAGCAACTTCATACTCCTCTCTAATTCTAATACCAACTCCTAGAGCCTCTAACGGGCCTCGTCCTGTATAGTGGATATGTGGATTATATCCTAGAATAGAGAGAACAGCACAATCACTTTCCGGAGCAATACCGGGTCCAATGGTGTATACAAGACCTCCAATAGATATTTTAGCTAATTGATCAAGACCTGGTGTTCTTGCTAGTTCTAAACTTGTTGGTGAATCTTGAATTTTATCAGCAGCTCCATCTATGACCAAGTAAATTAACTTCACCATATTAATCACCTATTTCTAGATAATTCCCTGCCTAAATTAAATACACATTATACTTATGAGGAGTAGTTTCATCAATATTCATTTTCTGAAGACTCAATTATTGAAGAAGCTCTTATTCTTCCAGTGCTTTCAGTAGTTAGTACGTATTTTGCAATATTCTTAAACCATTCAGGGTCCTCTAATGGACTTACTTTAAGTACTGCAGCATCAATGTTAAAGTATGGATATCCTTTCAAAGAGAAT
>QMXA01000261.1 GCA_003661905.1 Thermoprotei archaeon
CGCATGGGGAATAGAATATCATCCAGAGAAACGCTTCCTAGCTCCAAGTTGGGAGCATCCATTAGGTACGGATGATATGGGTCGTGACATGTTTAGCAGAGTTATCCTTGGTGCACGATTCTCTTTGATAATAGCTGTAGGAGTCGTTGGTTTAGCATTACTAATAGGAATACCTGTTGGCCTAGTTGGGGGGTATTATGGAGGTGTTGTAGGTACAGCATTAATGAGAATTACTGATATGTTCCTAGCATTTCCACCACTATTACTAGCTATAGCCTTAGCAGCCACGCTAGGTAGGGGTTTAGTAAATGCTATAATTGCTTTAGCAATATCATGGTGGCCTTGGTATGCGAGACTAATATACGTTCAGACAAACTCTGTTAAGAACATGCCATATGTAGATGCTGCTAGAGTCATTGGTGTTAGTGGATTCAGAATAATGTTTAAACACATATTACCAAATGCACTAACCCCAGTAATTGTGCAAGCAGCACTTGATATGGGCTCAGCAATATTAGAAGCTGCTGGGTTAAGCTTCCTAGGTGTTGGAGTTAAACCACCAACACCAGAATGGGGTTTATTAGTTAGTGAAGGCTGGATTTCAATAAATAGAGCTTGGTGGATAAGTTTCTTTCCAGGCTTAGCAATATTAATAACAGTAATGGGATTCAACCTACTTGCAGATGCAATAAGAGAAGCCATGGATCCTAGGTTAAGAAGAGTTATAATGTTTGGTAGAGGAAGGTGAGAATATAATGAATGGGGAAACATTACTAGCAGTTGAAGACCTAAGTGTTTATTACTACACATTAGAAGGTGTAGTGAAGGCTGTAAGAAATCTAAACTTTCAACTTGGAAAAGGGGAAATTCTCTGCTTAGTTGGTGAGTCAGGATCTGGGAAATCAACTGTAGGTCTTGCTATATCAGGTGCCCTACCTGAAAATGCAATGATTGCAAGTGGTAAAATAATATTTAATGATATTGATTTACTACGATTACCTGAGGAGAAACTCAGGGAAATACAGGGGAGAGAGATATCAATAATATTTCAAGATCCAGCAGCAACTCTCAACCCATTGTTCACTATAGGATCAATACTTACAGATGTTATAAAGACCCATCTAGGAATAACAGAGAAGGATAAAGTCAAGAAATTAGCACTTGAAATGCTTAAAATAGCTGGTTTACCAGACCCTGAGAGAATCTATAACTCCTATCCTCATGAATTAAGCGGTGGTATGTTGCAGAGAGCAATTATTGCTGTAGCTCTTTCAACTAGACCTAAACTTTTAATAGCTGATGAACCAACAACAATGCTTGACGTAACATTACAAGCACAAATATTAGATCTACTACTAGATTTACAAAAGAAGTTTAAGTTATCAATACTATTCATAACCCATAATCTTGGGGTTGCAGCCGAAATAGCAGATAGAATACTAGTTATGTATGCTGGGATAGGACTTGAAGAGGCATCAACATATGAAATACTTAGAAATCCTCTTCATCCATATACGAAAGGACTAATTGAGTGCGTACCTAGGTGCCACATTAGAGTTTCTAAGTTGAGATATATACCCGGTTCATTACCTGATCTAAGGAATCCACCACCAGGTTGTCCTTTCCATCCTAGATGCCCATATGCAATGGACATATGCAAAAGAGAAGAACCACCAATGATAGAAGTAAAAACAGGACACAGAGTATGGTGCCATCTTTATTCTAAGAGGTGATCCCATGGAAAAAACTCTTTTGGAAGTAACAGATTTGAAAAAGTACTATCCTATAAGAGCAGGGATATTTGGTAGAATTGTAGGTTATGTTAAGGCTGTTGATGGAGTATCTTTTGCAATAGATTATGGAAAAGTTCTAGGATTAGTAGGTGAATCTGGATGTGGAAAGACCACAGTTGCTAAGTGCATTCTTAGACTTGTTGAGCCTACAGCAGGCAGCATAATTTTCGAGGGTAAGGATCTAGCTAAAATTAAAGGTAAAGAACTAAAGAAACAAAGAAAATACATACAAGCAGTATTTCAAAACCCATTCCTCTCACTAAACCCCCGTTTAAAGGTCAAGAGCATCATAGCTGAACCTCTTACTACACATATGAAATTAACTAAAATCGAGATTTCTGAAAGAGTTAAGAAGTTATTAGAAATAGTTGGTTTACCTGCTACAATTGCTGAAAGATATCCCCATGAACTCAGTGGTGGACAAGCGCAAAGAGTTGCAATAGCAAGGGCCATAGCATTAAATCCAAAGTTAGTAATACTTGATGAACCAACATCAGCACTAGATGTATCAGTACAAGCACAAATACTTAATCTATTAACGGAATTAAAAGACAGACTTAACCTCTCATACATGATAATATCCCACGATCTCTCCGTAGTTAGATACATAAGCGATGATGTAGCTGTTATGTATTTAGGCAAAATCGTTGAAATAAGTGAAACTGAAGAGCTTTTCAAGAATCCTATTCATCCATATACACAAGCATTACTCTCTGCTGTTCCAGAACCTGACCCAGAGATTAAGAAGTTAAGGAAAAGAATAATTCTTCGAGGAGAA
>QMXA01000262.1 GCA_003661905.1 Thermoprotei archaeon
CACATAATAATAATTCTAGGAATTGTAGTTGCATTAATTTCACTTTCAGCTGCGATCTTTGATCCTGAAAGAGCGATATATGGAAGAACGAGGGCTGAGTAGTGGATTTAGTAAGATTCCTAGTATTGAAAGAGGAAATTCTAAGAAAAATTGTAAGCAAATTGAGTTCAGAGGATTTAAAGAGATCAAAGAAAGATTACCATGCAAAAAGAGCTCCAAGGCCTTGTGGGCTAACTATTCACACAGGTACTGGATGTAGTTATTGCTGTGTATATTGTTATATATACGATATGGGCTTCAATACTAAGGTCAGTCCCTATCCATTGAGAGGAATAGAGTTAGTGGCTGCATTATTATCGAATCCTTACTTTATACCGACATTAAATGGTACTTTGCTTGCTTTCGGTTCTATAACAGAACCTTTCCTCCCTGAAATTTATGAGAGAACTCTTGAGTACTTACAAGCTACATACAACTACTTACAAAATCCAATACAGATTTCTACAAAAGCCTCTCTAACCGATGAGCAGATAATTAGAGTTTCAAAAGTCTCGCCAAGAATTAGTGTATTAGTAACATTAATAACGTTGAAGAGATTCAGAGAGCTTGAACCTTTAGCACCTCATCCCCTCATGAGACTTAAAATGGCTTCTAAGATGTTCAAACTAGGATTTCATGTATCTCTATTTATAAGACCCTTAATACCTAGTGTAACAGATCATGAAATACAGAGTATATTTGAAACAGCACTAAGCTATGGTGTGAAAAAAGCCGTCCTAGGATCGTTAAGAGTCACTAATAGAATTCTCAGAAATCTAAAGAGTTTAGGAATTGATTTATCATCAAGACTTTCCATAAGACCTGAAGGCAAGAAACAGGTACCAATAAGAAGCTCTGATATAAAGAGTATGATTAGGAAAATAGCTAATAAACTAAATATTGAAATCTATCCTTCAGCATGTGCTGCTAATATAAGTGCTCACAGACTTGGCTGTGCAATGTGTAAATTAGGACCTTGTGGAGATATAAATAAATTGCCTCATATTGATGAATTCTCTATTCGGGAGTTGTTAAGATTCATGAATATAGAATTTGAGCAAATACTGCTCTTTGACAATAAAATTAGAATAAAGACTAAGAGGAGAATTCGTAGAGATTCTTTGTATTACATATTATCAACTCTTACTAAGAGAGCTGTATACATATATTGAATTCACAGTTTGAACCCTATAATGTGGGAATATATCTAGCTATATAACTCACGAGGCTTAGCTTAATTTACAGCGAGGATTTAAGGAGTAATGACTAAGAAGTGGGGGTTGTTCTGTGGGTAAATGGTTAAAACTTGCTTCACTCATATGTGCACTTAAACTAAGTCTTGATTTATCAAGACTTGAAGATAGACTTATCCTACAAAAAATTGCCTATTTAATACAGAAACTGAATCTAGATCTTGAATATGAGTTTAGATGGCATACTTATGGTCCATATAGTAGAAGTCTCGCTTATGATACTCATAAAATATCCATAACATTAAAGAGCAAATGTAAAGAGCTTGAGCTCGTAAATAAAGACATATTGAATAAGTTAAGTAGAATTATTGATGTATTCAGAAAAATTGCAAGGGATAGTGGAATAAGACTAAGTAGAGTTTTAGAAATAGCAGCTAGTCTTGTTATGTTACAGCAAGATGTCTATCCTCGAATAAAGAATCCAGTACTAGAAATAGTTAAAAGAAAGAAGAACATATCTAAAGATCTCGTAGTTAAGATCTATAAGACATTATTAGAGTATAAATTATTGAGACAAGAATAGAGAGTATAGAGTTGATTAGCTCACTAAAATAGAAATTTACAGGAAGTAATTCATGGGCTCTAAATCACCGCTAAAACCTATTGGTAGTGGAAGTAAACTCATATACGATGAGCTACATGGCTATATAGAATTAACAGAAGCTGAGCGTAGAGTAATAGATACACCTACATTCCAAAGACTTAGATTCATTAAACAACTCGCTGCTGCTTGGTATGTTTATCCAGGGGCCACGCATACAAGATTTAGTCATTCCATAGGGACTTTATTTATTATGGATGTAATAGCTAAGTTACTAGCTAAGGAGGGATGGATTAAAGATGATGATATTGAGCTTTTAAGATTAGCAGCTCTACTTCATGATGTTGGACATATGCCTTTTAGCCATGCAATCGAGAGTGTTTATGCATCAATGCCCGAAAAGATGACTCATATTAAACTTTCATCAGAGATAGTGCTTCATGATCCCGATATCAAGGAAGCTATTTCCTTAGCTGGATACGATCCATATGAGGTAGCTTCAGTAATTCTTGGTAAGTATAGTGAGCCTTTATATAATCAACTGCTATCTAGTGATTTAGATGCTGATAGAATTGACTACCTGCTTAGAGATGCTCATCATACAGGTGTTGCATACGGCCTCATTGATGCTAGGAGAATTATAGCAACTATAACCATTGATAATGAAGGTAATTTAGCTATTCGAGAAAAGGGCATTCAAGCAATTGAGAATTTCTACATAGCTAGAATGCA
>QMXA01000263.1 GCA_003661905.1 Thermoprotei archaeon
AGGAATCCTCTATACTACGAGAAAGCGTGTAAAGCATTGAGAAACGCTGATGTATGTGTACAGATATCGAGCATACAACTATTTCCATGTATTTGTGTGTGTAAACCACATAACTAAAGTAGTTAAATCATCGAACCTAATCATGTAGTAGACGGAGATTAGCTCGTGAGTGCAAATCCTCTACGGGAAATTTTGAGTAAGTACACTTACATTCACAACATTGTTCAGAACTATGAATTTGAGACATTTTTCATGTCGCAGTCTATCGAATATAGACATTTTCTAGAGGATAATCCATTAGCATCGATAATCGCTACTATATGTGATTGGAAGATTAACACTGATGATACGTGGAGCATGCTATACAAAATGTATCACCAGCTAAAACAACAGAATCTTAATTTTGACGCAAATACAATTGCTAAGCTTGGAAAGGAAAGGATTAGATCGTTTCTCGAGGAGTTTATGATAAACAAATGGCCTTCGATGATGAGTAGAGAAGATAGAGTTGACCAGCTTGAAAAGACTTCTCAGTGGATTGTAGATGCATGTAGATATATAGCTATTGAAGGAGAAGGCTTGGGAGCAGGCTACTTTCTTAAGAGAGTATGGTATGCCCATCTATTCTATATAGATGATTCATTGTTTATTAGATGATAGAGGATCAATAAAATGTTTCTCAAAATCCATAGTTCTTACATGAAATAATATCTAAGTATTTTATAATACTAAATGTACTTTTACATTTAGGTATATTTATGGGGTTCGAATAATTGTTTAAGTGATTTAGTTCATTGGTTTAAATGCTGTCAAGCTTAGAGTGCTCATGAGTTGTGTTAGTGGTGAGTAGAGGAGCTATTTTGTTTACAGTGATGTTGTTGCTATTTATTATTGGTGTTTGGGATGTGTAGCAATTTCATGCTATATGGGTTCACTACTACAATTGATAGCTGAAGGTGAAGGTTTTGATAGAGCTTATGTAATCTTTTACCCTCCTAAAAAATGGTACTCTCCTTATTGGCTATGAACTATTGGTAGAGCCTAATCCATTGATATCTGGGGATAAGTATGCTGTATTAAGAATGATACTATTTGATTCTATGAACAGAATTCTATGGGCTCGAAAGGTGTATAAAAGTGTGAAGACAGCTGTTGAAAGTGCTACAGACTATGAAGCAATTGATCCAGATAAGATTCGAGGTCTACTTCATTCTAGAGTATATGTTATTGTAGAAAAGTTACTTGGGAGTATTGAAAGGGCTGAAAGTTGAGATTAAACATAATCCCTACGTAGAACCAATCGCCTATTCACCAATAATATTGGTAATAGAGATATTCTCAGCCTGCTCCCCCCGTTCATAATCATTCTAATTCTTCCCAAAAACTAATTAATCGATGTAGAGGAGTAAGGGCACTACCTCTCATACTAACCATAACCATACTCTACACCATATTTAGATACGGTTTATATAGAATAGGAATACCCATTGACCCCGTCAACTACATAAAAACCCTACTCTCTCCGGATTGCATAAAGAAACTAATTCCACTACTAAAATAAATTTGAATACAGAATAGCCAAAGACCATAGACTTTGATGTGATGCGTAAACTTTATCGATGTTAAAACATATTTGGGTAATATTAGATTGGGTTTAAAGTAATGATTTTTTATTAAGCTAGGGTTATAGCTGCTTTAACTATGTTTGTTAGTGCTTCAGTTAATTCGTTTAATGCTTTAGTGCATTCCTCGATTATCTCAGCCTTCACTTTATACACTTCTATAACCTTATAACTTAGCTTCCTCAATATACTCCACAACCTTTTCTACGGGAGCAACGCTATTCGTAAGACTGCTAAGGAAGTATAGTGAGCAACTAGTACTCCAATCTCCAGGTTATTTAGTGCTCCTAGCAATGGCTACATATAGCTACTATGACGCAGTACAGAAGTTGCAAAATCCTAAGAGCATAAATCAGGAAGTAGGCAGGTGCAAACACTATCCATCGAAGCGATTGGGAAGCTACTATGTTTTTACATAGCGTATCTGATAGTCATTAGGTACATTACAGAGTGAATCTTTGTTTCAGTCTCTCACCGGTTGCTGAAATAGAGGTTTATATATCTCAGACCTCCTAAGTATAGCATCATTGATTTTAGCCTGTCTATTGAGTAACCTCCACATAGTGACCTTGCTAACACCTAAAACTTCTTGAAGCTTAGCTTTACTGACCTTGTTTGTAACGTACTCGAGGATCCTGCACTTATCCTTCTCAGAAATCTTCAAAAGATCCAAAGATTCGGACCACAATCTAGAACCCATGCATCCTAATTGGAATATTATCGAGTAGCAGAATCATATAAACGTTTCATGCAGCCTACATCTGCTGTGAAATGCTGCGTGAAAAGTGTTTGTGAGGTGTTAAATGGGTGACTATTTTGTGGCGGGCCCGCGGGGATTTGAACCCCGGACCACCGGCTTAGGAGGCCGGCGCTCTATCCTAGCTGAGCTACGGGCCCGCTCCATTTAAGATGCTTATCTTTCAGTCAATAAATCTTTCTCCA
>QMXA01000264.1 GCA_003661905.1 Thermoprotei archaeon
AGAGATATTATATCACTCAACATAGATACCATAATAACATCGAGTCCTCCACCTCTAAGCATAGTACTAAGGGGAAAGCATGTAGGGAATTCAATATGGGGCGGAGTCCCATTAAATGGGTACAGAGATTCAAAGATCATTATTAGAGCAAGTAAAGATAACGAACTCACCATATATGAATACAACATATCTATGCCTCTCTCAAATAATATCGCAGAGAAAACGAAGTATGCAGTAAAGTGTGGAAAGAATGTCATAGATCTCTCTTCACATTATGGAATATTATCATTCAAATTCAAAGAAACAGATTTTAAAGCAGATATATGTATGCATTTGACTTAGTAATGGATTTGAGAATGCAGTGTTTATAGGAGTAGTAAGCACTTGATACTAGGTGTTTAAAATAATGATACCACTAATTCTCGTAGCGATATTGCTGAGTGCTTTAGCCGCTTTTACCAAGATGGTTGGTGCACTAATCTCTGGAAGCATTGCTTTGCTAGCTGATGGTGCTGATTCTATAATAAACATAGGCTCTATAGCTTTAGCTACATACATGTTTACAAGATCTAGGAAGCCTCCAGATGCTGAACATCCATATGGTCACTATGGATTTGAAGTTCTTTCAGCAACTCTAACCTCCATAGTTATGGCCATTGTTATGTCTTTCATAATATCTACTACAATATCCAGATTAGAGCATCATGAGGTGAGTTACTTAAGCATTTACTTCTCAGCTATTTCAACAGCAATACTTATTTCTTCAGTATATTTATTCCATAGAATCTCTGGGAAGTATAGTAGCTTAGCTCTTAGAGCTGAAACTAGACATTTAGCTGCAGATATTTTAGAATCAGTAATAGTTCTCACAGGAGTTATACTTGCAGTATCTCTAAGCTATCTCTATGATTTAATAACAGCTTTAATAGTTGCAGCATTTATGGTTTATGGAATTGCACTGAACTTAAAGGAAATTTCAGAGAGCATAACCTATAAACTTCCTTCAAGAACTCTGCAAAACACTATAGAGAGTATTGTTAGGAGTACTCCAGGAATAATAGAGTGTCATGCCATTAGGGTTAGAAGACTTGGCGATGCATTATTTGTAGATATGCACATACTAGTAGATCCTAAGCTAAGCATTGAAGATGCCCATAAACTAGCTCATAGAGTTGAAGATTTCATAAAATCAAGTATCAAAAATATTAAGGATATTGTAATACATATAGAACCAGCTAAATAGTGTAGGATTACCATGAAGTATAAAATACTGGAATTACCTGGGATCAAAATGCTAAGAGCTATTACAGTGAGTAGAGATGTACTTGGATTAATACTTGTACTATTTGTAATTACAGTAGGTTTCATAGTCTATGAATTAAAGTACTTCAGCTCCCCATTACTATTTGGTATTGATGGCCCCTATTACTATATACAAGTAATGAATATACTTAATACAGGGTACTTAAAGTATCTAGATCCTCCACTAGCATTCTATGCTCTTGCAACTTTTTCAATGATTATAGGGGATATAATTATAGGCATTAAGATTGGATCTGTAATATTATCATTATTAGGAGCTCTTGTTCTTTATTTTCTGGTCAAGGAATTAGGAGGAGTAATTAGTGGTGTAGTTAGTGCTATAATTTATGTATTTTCTGCTGCATTGATTAGGATGGTCTTTGATTTAATAAAAAACGCTATTGGTCTTGTACCCCTCATAGCTTCATTGCTATTTACATACTTAGCTCTTAGAAAACATAGATTTCATTACTCAGTAATAGCAAGTGTATTAATAATTATGACTTGCTTAATTCATGTACTTGACTTTGGAGTTCTTACATTATTCATCTTGTTAATAACTATTGTAGTAGTTATTAAGCATAGGGATGATGCAAAATTCGTACTTCCACAAGTGATAGCCACACTATCACTTATAATAATGGGACTTCTAATCATGCCAGAAGTAGTAGGAAATGATTTATCTAAAGGGTTATCATTCATTAATGAGCTCCTTAAAGGGAAAGGTACTGATATTCTAGAAAATCCTCAAAGCATACTCACTACCTTATATCCATTGCTAATTGGGATTTCAGGACTCATACTATCAATGAGGTTTGTAAGGTACAAAAGGTACTTCGTGGCTATAACTGCTTTAATTATTATAGGTTTGAGTATTCCATTTATTCCAAGAAACTTCTTGTGGAGATTTAACTTAGTTACTCTAATACTTACATCACCAATACTTAGTTTATTTGTTGGGATTCAACGGGGTCTCAAAACAAAAATAGCCCTGACATTCCTAGTTCTAGGAATAATAATGCCTCAATTCATAAACCAAACGCTATTATTAAGACCGAGTATTCCAGAATTTGAATACAAAGAGTTAGAAGCATTAATCCAGATCTCTCCACCAAATGCATATTTTATAGCACCTGATCCTAGACTTAAGTACTGGATTGAAACCCTAACACCAAGAGTTGCGTTAAGACCTAGTGCTGAACTGAGGGAATATCCTCTCATATTTATAGTTGAACTACGTGATACTAAGGTGAATAAGCC
>QMXA01000265.1 GCA_003661905.1 Thermoprotei archaeon
GTGGTATTTGCATAAGGGCTATGTGCGTGTGAAATTTCATGGCTCTAAATCTGAACTACTTCGCATACTCGCTAAGAAGATTAGCCAAATTAGAGGCCTTGAAAGTACAAGTATATAGGAATTAATATTAGTAATACCAATTCCTAACTTCTAAAGAGGTATTACATAACTGAATTAAAACTACATTACAATCCCTATTAAGACTACAAATGCTCTTTAAACATTAGTACTCGTCCCTTCCTTTATATATATCTAAATAGAATAGATGTATAACAGACGTATTACAGAGGTGTTACATTTTGATTAGACCTCTAGGTAAAGTGCTTCACGTTACGCCATCGAAATTGCTTGTGGTGAAAATTGCTAACCCTAAAAATATTCCTCCTCTAGGGGTTTCTATTACCATAGGTAAGGGAGATAGATCAATAGGTAAGCTAATTGATATTATAGGGCCTATTACCAACCCTTATGGAGTTGTGAAATTAATTAGCAAAGATTTAGAAATTGAATCAGGTACAGACGTTTTCTTCATAGTGCCTAGACCCAGACGAAGAAGATTCATTAAGAGAAGGAGGAGGAGATGATGAACCATCTTTGTGCATCAGATAAGATTGTATTTGATGAGGAGCGTGGGGAATACATATGTATAGAAACAGGTGAAGTAATAGAAGAGCATAGGGTTGACTTAAGTAGGGAAACTAGGGTATATGCTCATGAAGAATGGATAGAGAGATCACGAACAGGTCCAGTGCTTACTCATAAAGTTCATGATTCAGGTCTAACAACTACTATTGATAGTAGAGGAGTAATTGGTAGAAAACTAAGTGCTTTGCATAAAAGACTTAGAGTCAGTAATAGGGAACGAAAACTAGTGGAAGCATTAGCGTTAATGAACGATATAACTTCTAAGTTAAACCTACCAGAGTATGTTAAGGAGGAAGCGGGTCGAATAATAAAAACTATATTCAACAAAGGACTTCTAAGGAAAAATAAGTTAGCAATATTCGTAGCTGTTGCAGTGCATCAATCATGTAAAATACATGGAGTTCCTGTAAGAATTCAAGATATATTAACCTATGTTGGAGGTACTAAGGAAGAGTTCTGGAGTGCTAAAATGCAAATAGCAACTAAACTAGGTAAGATAATACCTGAGGCAACAATTGATCCTAGTGCCTTTATACCCAGAATAATAACCAAGTTAAAATTGCCACAATCAGTAGCAGCTCTTGCATCAAGAATAATAGCTAACTTAAGAATGAAAGGAGTTACAGAAGGAAAAGACCCTGTGGGTCTTGCAGCTGCATCAGTATACGTAGCGTCAATTCTCTTAAATACTAAGAGAACTCAGAGAGATATAGCTAAAGCTGCAGGCATAACTGAACCCACAATAAGGAGCAGGTATAGAGATATTATAGAGAACCTTATGATAATAGTCAATCTATAAGGATTTTTATAAGTATTTCTCATCTATACGTCACTACTAGAAAGTACTTATTCTCTAGAAGAATACCCTATTAAGTTCTGATACAGATTATTATGTGTAAGTCTGCAACACGGCAATCTGATACCAATGATGTGAGGGATATATATGAGTACATCATCTAAGTTATCAGCTGAGGAGCTAAAGGCATACAATATCATAAGAGAGGAGTCAGTTAAGGGAGGCATACTTCAGCCAGAGTTATGGAAAAAGCTGGGAATTAACAGTAAGCACGGTTCAAGAATAATTCTTAAACTAATTAAGAAGGGATTGGTTCAGCGAATACTAGTAGAGCATAATGGTAGAAGAGTATACAAATTATTAACAACTACTAGATCCATATTAGTTCAGAAATTCAATATAAATTTAAATCTAGTATCTGAAATACCATGTTTCCTCTGTAGAGAGATTGATAAATGCAGTCTAGGGAATTACTTTAGCCCAGCTACATGCCCTAAACTAACCTCTTATATACTTACAAAACTTAACCACTTTTCAAAGACTTAATACATTGCTTAAGGATATTAAAAGGCGCATTAGTCCTAATACCTCTCTCATCAAAATGCGTGCGTTTAGCTTTGTATCCTCTAGATTCTAAGCACTTAATAAGCTCATTTACTTTGGGCATATGTGTCTTTAACTTACTACAAAGAGAGTCTAGTCTATAGTAGGGAGTCTCAATATCTAACTCATCCAAAAGAGTAGTTAGCAATTTAGCAACCCTAGTAAAAGCTACTAACCACTTAGTTCTCTCAAGTTCATTTATCATGCTCTTAACAATTTCTTTGCAAGCTAATTTACCGATCCAAAGAGGCCCTAATAGTATTATTTTTGCTCCACAATATGGGCATGTCTTCTCATAGTTTTCAGGTATTGGATATTGATTAATAGTGCTTCTATATAGACAACTAGGACAATATACTATGTAGCCAAGACCTTTTAAGATATTTATAGACTTTGAAGCTCCTTTTTCTACCATGAAATAAGTCCTTACATAGTGATCAGCATAGTAAGCGAGTATAGGCTGCGGTGCTAGGTCGAGTTCAGCTCCTCGCCTGACTATATAGCTTATGAGACTA
>QMXA01000266.1 GCA_003661905.1 Thermoprotei archaeon
CTATAGGCTCATTTTCTTTAGCGGGCCGGCGCGGGTGGGGCATGATTAATTATGCACTGGCTCTAATTAACACTATTATTTAAAGTTACTTACTGTTACTCTTAATTAGCTAATTGTGTGGTGCAAACATTGAGATATGTAATAAATGTGGGGTATGCTATTATTGGAGAAGATCTAAGATTACATGAAGATATAAGTATAGAAATAGAGAACGGTGTTATCATAGATATTAGACATGGATTTAGGAGAGACTGTGAAAATGTCTTTACTTTTCCCGAAGGAATAGCAGTGCCTTTACTGACAAATGCACATGTTCACAGTGCTGATTATGTACTTCCTGAAGTGGGATCAGATCTATATATAGATGATTTAGTCGGTGAGCCTTATGGAGTGAAGTATTTTATACTAAAAAAGCATCACATGCATTTACAAGAGGCCATAAAATCATTTCTCAAGTCGGCTCTTCTCTCAGGTACGTACATGGTTATAGATTTCAGAGAGGGTGGAATTGAAGGGTTAAATATAGCTATTGAAGCTTGTAAAGGCACTTTAACCAAGTATGTACCCTTAGGTATGCTTACTAAAAGAACACCTCAAGAACTCCAACAAGAATTGAATGAAATATTAAAACTAGCAAAAGGTGTAGCTCTCTCCTCACCTCTCTATTATAATACCGAACTACTTAGGGTAATAGCATTCAAAGTAATGAATTGCAAAGGAAAGATTATATCAGCTCATATATCCGAAACTGAAGAGACTCGGAGAGAAAGGGATTTTGAATATCTGCTTAATCATATTAGACCTCACCAAATTGTTCATGGAACATACTTATCTGAGACGGAGTTCCAATTACTTAAGGATCTAAATATATATCTTGTTATATGTCCACGTGCTAATTTATGGTTCATAGGCAAATATCCTCCGATAGATAAGATATACAAAGTAGGAGTGAAGGTAGCTATAGGAACTGATAATTCTGGATGGATAAAGCCTAGTATATGGAGAGATCTAGAAGTAATAGCAAGCATAATGAGAACGAAACTAGGTTCTATAGATCCTGATTGGATTCTAAAAGCTGCTATATTAGGAGGACCTGAGAGTATAGGATTCAAACCTCCAATAATTAATGAAGGTCATAAAGCCTATCTAATGGTGCTTAGCGGACCCCTATTCCCTATTAGAAGTGCTCATGATAAGAAGTTAGCACTGATTAAGAGAGGAGGTCCTGAAAGCATAGCATTGATAGCTATGGAAAATAACATAATAACTCCTCATGAATAGCTCTAACATAATGCTTTATTATATTGAGATGAAAAATAACATTAAAGGGAGTCGTTTGGTAAAGGTTCCTGTAAGACTAGTTAGTTGGGATGAAATTGTTAAATGGTCATGGGGTTTAGCGAAGAAGATAAGACAAGCTGGCTATAATCCAGGAGTAATAATTGCTATAGCAAGAGGGGGTTACGTACCTGCAAGACTTCTCTGTGACTTTTTAGGAATTGAGAACTTGATCTCGATTCAAAGCCAGCACTGGACGGAAGCTGCTAAAAAATCTGAAAGAGCTATAATAAAATTCGAATACAAAGTGAATCTAGAGAATATGAAAGCACTCCTAGTTGATGACATAATAGATACTGGAGAATCAGTAATTTTAGCTAGAGATTACATTATTAGAGAGTGGAAACCTAAGGAATTGAAGATAGCGGCACTTCAATGGATTTCTCCCGTGGCTAAGATAAAGCCCGATTTCTACTACTTGGAAGTTAAAGAATGGGTATGGTTCCAGTATCCCTGGACTAGACTTGAGGACGTAACACAATTTCTCAAGCGAATGCTAACAGAGGAAAGTAAGAATAAGAAAGAATGGAAATATATAGAAATAATTAGGAAATTTATAGAATGGTACGGAATAGAAGTTGATGAAGAATATTATAAAGAGGCTCTTAGAACGCTAATCGAAAAGGGTTTGTTAGAAAAACGTGATGAAATATTTATAGTGAAGGTATAGGTCTAACTATGAAGCCTTACATTATAGTATTTTCAACTACAACTCTTAACGGTAAGATAGCTAGTAAAACTAGATATAGTAAACTCAGTTGCCCAATAGACTTAATGAGATTACATAAGCTGAGATCGCAAGTTGATGCCGTTATGGTCGGTGCCAATACGGCAATAATCGATGACCCCTCACTAAGGCTTAAATATTTCAAAGGTTCAAATCCTGCAAGAATAATTGTTGATGGTTTATTAAGAGTTCCTCTTAAATTAAGAATGTTTAGAGATAAGTTAGCTAAGACAATAGTCTTAACATCTACAAAAGCACCACAGGATAAGATTAAGAAGCTTAGAGACATAGGTGTAAAGGTAATAACTCTTCAATCTAGTACTGGCAGAATCTCATTAAAGGAAGCCCTACGTATATTGTACGAAATGAATATTAGGAAGATCTTAGTTGAAGGTGGCGGGGATCTTATATGGAGCTTATTTAAGGAAAAGTTAGTTGATGAATTTAGAATTACTAAATCTGCCTATATATTCGGAGGCTTAAAC
>QMXA01000267.1 GCA_003661905.1 Thermoprotei archaeon
CTCATAGAGCTTAAGAGAAAGGGGATATTTATAGAAATAACTGATTTAGTAGTTCCAAAAGTTGGAGATGATCTAAAACAAGCAAGGAAATTAGCTAAGTGGATTGTTGAGAATTTAGGACCTGAAACACCAATACACTTCCTCAGATTTCACCCAGATTATAAAATGCTCCACTTACCCTGGACACCTATAGAGGTTTTAGAGAAACATATTGAAATCGCTAAAAGTGAAGGGTTAGAATATGTCTACATAGGTAATGTACCTGGACATCCCTATGAACACACATACTGTCCTGGTTGTGGACGTATAGTAGTTGAAAGATATGGGTTCGATATACTTTCCTGGAAATTGGATTCCCAAAATCGCTGTAAGGAATGTGGGACTAAGATAAATATTGTAGGTGGACTTAATCCAGCATACAAATCTTCAAGATTCATACCTATTCCTATAGAATTATATGCAGCATACAAATCACTACCTATAAATAAGTTACGAAGTTACATAAAGTAAGGTACCTCATCATCACATAGGTGATGTAATGATTTCAGATGTACACTGCCATCTGCACGAATATAGCGATGAAGATATTGAGGCATTTACTAAGCTTAACATGCTCATAATAGCTGTTAGCGATGATTATAGCTCTTCACTAAGAACTCTCAAATTATCTAGAAGATACACATGGGTAATTCCAGCACTAGGAATACATCCATGGGTTATAAAAAATACGTCTATGAATGAAGCTAGGACTATTACTAAATTAATCATGGAGAACAAGGTCAAGATCATTGGAGAAACGGGTCTTGATACGAGATTTGTACCAAACACCATTGAGTATCAGCGTAAAGTCTTTAGATACTTCCTAGAATTTGCTTCAGAGTTTAGATTAAGTATGAATATTCATTCTCCAAATACCTGGAATGAAGTTTTTGAATCTCTACTACAATACAACATACCTACAGCTATTTTTCATTGGTATACAGGACCTCAACATTTACTCAAAGAATTCGAAGCTCAGGGGTTCTTCATATCAATAAACCCAGCTCTTACCATACAAAAAAGACATAGAGAGATAGCTAGAATAGCTCCCATAAATATAATTCTTCTTGAAAGTGATGGTCCATATAATTATAGAGGCCTTAACTTAGGACCACACATGGTCAAGAATACTTTAGAGTATTTAGCGAGGCTAAGAGAGATAGATGTTAAAGAACTTGTTAAATCTATAGAAAATAATTTCTATAAGTTCATGAAGTTATCAGGGTTAAAAGACTTCAAATTTAAAATCGCCTTGAGATAGCTTTATACAGGTGATGTACTGTGTCACGAAATATTATTAAAGCCTCTCTAACGTTTCAAGATCTAAAAGCAGCTAAAAAGACTCCGCGTTTCAGGTTATTAAGTGAGTATATCTTTGAATCAACATTTAGGAGTGATTACAGATTTAAGATTCTTAACGCCTTAGCTGAAAGAAACTTCTACGCTTCTGACTTAGCATCTCACCTAGGAATTTCAAGAACAGCTATATACAGGCACCTTAGTATGCTTGAAAAATATGGCTGGATAGGTAGAGATGAGGAAAATAGATATGCATTAATAGCTGATGTATTTCTAGTATTTAGAGTTATTCCAAGGTCTAAAGAATCCATGAATATCGAGATATTAACAGATAAAGGCGCATTTGCAAGTAAACGCTCTGGGTTCGTAGTTGTAAAACCCAATGCTCATCTTTGCGGAGGTTGTGATGCTGCTAGTAATTGTTTAAAAATAGTCAAATCTATGGCACGACACTTCAATGTAAAGATAAGAAGTGAAACTCCGGCTAAAGCATTTATAGAGATATTGGCAACTTTGGCATCTCGAGATTTTATAAAAATTGCTAGGAAGAGCTACATGGTTTTAATGGGTGCTGAGTAGTTGAAAAAAGTCCATGTTGGAGATAATGGATATACATACATTCTATTCGGTAAGAAGCTCCCGAAATACCATCCACTTATGGACTTGTTAGGAACAATAGACGAGCTCAGTTCAATGCTGGGTTTTGCAAGAGCCTTAATGAGAGAGAAGAGTGAGTTTTATAAAATACCAAAGATAATTCTAGAGATACAAAGAGATCTAATCAGGTTAGGAAGAGATGTAGCTGCAATGAATAGGTATAAAGAGTTCAATGACTATATCAATGAAAATGACGTAAGAAGACTTGAAGAACTCATTAATGAATTCTGGAAGAAACCTCAAGAGAACTTTCAAATACCTGGGTCAAGATCTCTTTACTCAGCTCTTCTACATGTGACAAGAGCTATATGTAGAAGAGCTGAGAGAATAGCCGCTAAACTTCTTCATGAAGAAATCCTAAATAAGTATGATTACATATATCTCAATAGGCTTTCAGACCTACTCTTTGTACTAGCAGTATACATAGATACTCTAAGTAATAGAGATTAATTATCTTGAAACATCAATATCTACAGAGCGAATTGCTAATAAAGTCTCTGAAGCTCATCATAAGTTGAGTTAGGTGTGTAAGTAGTGGTAGA
>QMXA01000268.1 GCA_003661905.1 Thermoprotei archaeon
GAGGGCTTTATAGGATAAGATCCTATATAGCTTAGGATTGGGAATAAACTCTCTCCCTCAACTATATCTACGTCATAGCTTCTGATATTGTCGTGTTCAAGTATTAATGTGATATTATCTATTCTTAAATATTCAGCTCTGACCGAATGGTCAACTATGGGAGTAATGCATGGCTTCGTTGAAAGGTTCAGTATTCTAAGTAATCGACAATCAATAAGTATTAAGTACATTAAGTTTTTACGATCATCTAGCATAACACTGAGAGGGCTTCTAGAAATTATTATTTGATGAATTTCATACCCCTCTCCCAACACTTCATATATTGATGACTGCTCTATGTACTCCTCGTATTTAATATAGAGACCAGTTTCTCCTAATGCACTCCTTAGATACATCTCCTTTATTGAATATGACTCAGTAGTTACAATTCCAGCTGATATCACAGATATGAATATAGAAAGAACCAGAAGTAACATTGCTTTACACTTAATTAAGAGTAGTATATTACTTAAGAGAGCTTTAATAATTGCTAATGGTGTAGTAATTTCTTTCCTAGTTACAAATAGATATGGTCTCCCATACTCATACTCTCTACGCCTAAGCATGTATATAGCCATAATTATTAATACTAAGTATGTAATCAGCATTGCCAAGATTACGTATATTTCCTCCAATATCATCACCCAGGTATAGAGAGTAGTGTATATGTTATGACTGCTAAACCAGCACCTACAAGCGCTATTCCTGCCGTAGCTACTAGCTTTTCATAAACACCAAGTCCTATTCTAAGAGCTAAGTACTTAATGAATGCTGCAATAATGAATAGCAAAGCTACATCAGGTGTTAGTGTTAGACCTACCAAAACTGCGAAAGGAGCTATGCCTAGTCCTAGGTAATTTCTTAGGGAAATTATAAATAAGGCTATGAGTACGCCGGCAATTATTCCTTCAATGCTCAACACTTTTAGAGCTTCACCACTATATAATGCTGACATCCAAGTAACTATAGGAATCCATCTATCAAGAGGCATTTTAGGAGAGTCGAATCCATATACGTTTACGAGTAAAACACCATATCCCAGAGTTACGGGAGCACCTAATAAAAAACCTAACATAGCTGCAGCTATGATCTTAATAATTGGTACTCCAAGGACTCTACCGAGCTTAGATATATTGCCCGCAACACCTGCAATTACTTGGGGCATAGTTATTCCCGTAAATGGATCTAGATATGCATATATCGATGCACCTCTAGCGCCAGAAGCATAGAGCATTGCAGTAGCTACTGGAAGAACTGCTTGTGATGCAATACCTGTTTCACCTGAAGCTCTCATATTTAGTATTGATAGAAATGGATGTATTGCTAACAGCATTAAAGGTGCTAGCCAGAATAGATGAATTGATCGTAATTCAGGTATGAGAAAATATGAGAATATTGTAGCTAATGAAAGAGGTATAAGTGCAATGAATGCTATTTGTCTCTCGCCTCTAAATTTAATGATGAACTTCCAACTCTCTACATATGTTCTCCAACTCTTACTCATATATATGAAGGCTATGAGAGCTACATAACCTGTTATTGCAGCCGCAATACTCGGAGCACTAGCATGAATTATGTCTTTCATAGATGGTGATATGGGCACCGCAAAGACTCCTAGAGCTAGTAAGATAGGTGTAATTACTAAGAACATTATTAAATTGCCTATTGCTATTCCCGTACATGCACCCAGAGGTATGAGAAGTGCTAATAGGAATATAACTACATCAAATCTAATACCGAAAGAAGTACCTAGCATCATTGAGCTCACAAACGGTGTTAGATCTAGGAATGGCATGCCAATAGTCATTGCTATTATTTGTAGCGAAAATCCAAGAGCTAATGGAATTAAGTAAAATTTTAGATTCATATATCTAAGAAGCCTTGTTATTAAGGCTGAAGCTGTTCCTATAGGATATGCAAGTCTTTCCTTCTCAATAAAGTGTATTCTCAGTACATAAGCAATTAAGAAACCCGATGCAGAGACCGTAGTTAAGAAGAGATATGGAATAAAGAACCTAGGTATCTGGAAAATACCTATCTTTACATATTCATAGCCATATATCCATGATGGTATTTCCAATTCAATACCCATTTCCTTGCTCCAATAACTGAGAAATCCGTAGGTTATAAACATTCCACTAGTAATAGTGGTTGATAATGAGAACCCTGTTGCTATAGCTATTGATATTATAAGTTCCTCTAGTGAGAGATTTACTCTAAGTACATATACGAAGAGAAGAACTATGGCTGGAGCTACAAGTAGTGCTAGTTCAGCTGTTGTATAGCCTGTTATTGCATATCCATAACTATCTGCAAATCCGATGAGACCTCCAGCAATCAGCCCTATTAATACAGCCTTCATCATTTTATTGAACATATTTCACAATACCCAAAGGCTTATTTTGAAGAGAGGAGCTATAAATAATCGAGGTGGAAAAATGCCAGAGGCTATAGTCTTACTAAGTACTGAAGTTGGTGCTGAAGAAGAAGTCTTTA
>QMXA01000269.1 GCA_003661905.1 Thermoprotei archaeon
CTACATTGCTCTCTAATATTTGCAATCTCTAACTTATACCTATTTAGACCAGCAGCTTCAACAACTCTTGCAAATGTTTCATAGTGTAGTGTTGGTGAACAAGCAGCAACTACTACTGCTGTCAAGTTCTTATTCTTAATAGCATCCATAATTAACTTCTGACCAGGTTCTGAACACATATAAACATACGTTTCGCAATGAACAACTAATGGGTGTTTTGATATTACCTCAGCTACCTTCTCAACATCAACAGTACCTGCTATATTCCTACCACAATGACATATGAAGACACCTATTCTCTCCTTCATGATTTCTACCCATATTGATAGTGACTATATATGACTATGTTACACCTAGTTTCTTCAGAACTTCCTCCCTTCTTGCTTTTGCGCGTTCGACTACTTCTGCTATGAGGTTTCTACCAGTAGTATCTATGGTCACTAGTAATGGTCCGAAGTTCTCAACCTCGAATATCCATAGAGCCTCCGGTATCCCTAAATCCAACCATTCTACTCTCTTAACTTTCTTTATGGCATTTGCTGCTAACGCTCCAGCACCACCTGTGAATACTGTATAGACTGCGCCATAGCGTTTACAAGCTTCAGCTGTTTTAGAACCCATACCTCCCTTACCTATAATTATTCTTACACCTAAATTCCTGATAACATCAGCTTCATAAATCTCCATTCTAGCACTTGTAGTTGGTCCAGCAGCTACTACTTCCCAAGTCTCATTAACTTTTCTAACTACAGGACCACAATGATATATTACACCTCCCTTTAGATCTATTGGTAATGGTTTCCCTTCCTTGATGTAGCTGAGCATTCTTCTATGAGCTGCATCTCTTGCTGTAACCATTATTCCTGTGACATATACTATATCACCTACTCTTAACTTTCTCACTTCCTCCTCTGATATGGGGGTTTTGAAATGATATGTGGCCATTCCGATCACCTCATTGATAGACCTTGTATGTTCCATCTGATTTTATAAGAGCTGAAGCTCTTCTAGCAGCCCAGCATTGAAAAACTATAGCTATTGGATATGTAGCTGGGTGTCTATGTGCATACTCAATATGAACATCTAATACTGTGAATTTACCTCCTAAACCCATAGCACCTATTTCAAGACTATTTATTGCTTCATAGAGCTCCTTCTCTAACTTAGCTATGTCAGGATCAGGATTCTCTGTCCCTAGAGGTCTTAGTGCGGCGGCTTTCTTAGCTAGTATTGCTGCAATATCGGCTCCACCACCAATGCCTATACCTACAATTGTTGGTGGACAAGGCTTAGCACCAGCTTTAAGAATTGCATCAATAACTACTCTCTTAACAGCTCTTAATCCCTCACCAGGTGGTGGGAATTCAAGTATACTTACAGCTTCTGATCCTCCACCTTTCGGAACGACAATGAATTCTAATGAATCTCCTTCAACAAATTCCCAATGTATAAAAGGTACATACCTACCTATATTATTGCCTGGATTCTTGCCTGTAATTGGATTGACTGTATTTGGTCTGAGAGGAATCTCTATAGTTGCTTTCTTTACAGCATTCACAAATGCTTTCTCAATAACCTTTATAGCTGGGAAATCATAGCCCACCTTTACATAGAATATAATGAGGCCTGTATCTTGACATATGGGTTTACGAAGCTTCTCAGCTACTTCAAGATTTCTGAGAATAGCCTCTAGTTGTGCTTTACTAGATTCACTAATCTCATTCTCATAAGCTTTCTTCAAAGCATTCTTAACATCTGGTGGTAAAAATATTGTAGCTTTAGTGAGAGCCTCAATGGCAGCTTTCTCTATTAAATTAGCAAAGTATTCAAGATCAGAACTAATACTTGACGTATCTACCACCGCACAGAGATATACAAGAAATAGGTTTATAAGTATTGATTTGAACACAATCTCCACATCTTTATAGCATGATATTAGGGAAGAGTTATTTAGATTAGCTATGAACCACACAATTCCAGCAAATAAAGCTTATTTTAGGAATTTGAGGTAGGTTTTGTGGATGAGGTGTTAATTCTTGAGGCTCTATGAATATGAGGGTAAAGAAGTTTTTAAGAAATATGGGATAATTGTCCCTAAAGGAGTTGTGATAAGCAATGTAGGTATGGTTAAACAAGCTATTGATGAAGTTGGACTTCCAGCAGTGGTTAAAGCTCAAGTACTTGTTGGTGGTAGAGGAAAGGCTGGAGGTGTAAGAATTGTAAAGAGTTTAAAAGAAGCTATAGAAATTACTGATCGTCTATTTAAGGAAGGTGTAAAGGGTGTAAAACCTAGGAGAATACTAATAGAACAAGCAGTTCCTATAGAAAAGGAATTATACCTCTCAATAACAATTGACCGTGCTAAGAGGGAATACATAATTCTAGCATCAACTGAAGGTGGAGTAGATATAGAGGAAATAGCTGCTAAAAAACCTGAAGCTATAGTTAAAATCAGTGTAAATCCTTTAACAGGACTTCAGGGCTATCATTTAAGGAGCCTTTCTTATAAATTGAAAGATCTCGGACTAAGCAG
>QMXA01000270.1 GCA_003661905.1 Thermoprotei archaeon
GAACCCATCGATAATTAACTACAGGATAACCTTTCAAATCTGTACTGAGGGTGAATAAATGCCCTGCAGATGGTGCCACAATATGTACTTGGCCATTCTGTCTAAATACCCAGTAAGGAATTCCCTTGTAGCTATATTTCTTCGCCTTAGCTCCTGCAAGTGCATAAGCAATTTTTTGTGCAGCTTTAGGTTTTTCAGCTATTATAAGTACATAATCTCTAAGCATATCTTGTACCCTGCTAAATGGTACTTAGCTAATAGGTACAGGTACTGAAAGTCCAAGCATAAGTACGTAAAACGTAGCTATTATTGCTCTCTTAATTCTTGATTCATATAAGTTACAAGCAGCACCTGGATGGCGTCTTAACCCTGTTAAGAAGAATGCTAAAACCGCAAATATTGCTGCTATGAGAATTAAATCAGTTGGATAAAGTAATGCGTAAACTAATATTAATATTAATGTGATTAAACTTATAAAACGACTAGTATTGGGACCTATAATTGATGCAACTACGTGACCTCCATCCAATTGCCCTATTGGGAGTAAATTCAAGAAGTGTATATAGATCATTATTACACCTGCAAAAGCTGCTGCATTAGGTATCATAGCTTTCCCCTCAGCTCCGGGAACTACGAGCCAAGCTAATAATGATATTAAAGGAATACTATGTAGAGTTTCTGCAGGTGGTAATAATTCTGGGCTAACATATATCGAAGTTAAGGCACCTACCATTAAGACAAGTAGTGATATTGTGAATCCTAAAGCTGGACCTGAAATCCCTAAAAGTGCTAAGCACGTTGGTGTTGATGGTCTAAATCTTGAGGTTACTATAGCTCCGAAAGTTCCTAATCCAAATCCGGGAGCTGGTATGAAGAGTGGTGGACTCCAAGATCCTATACATCTCGCTGAAGCTATTATATGGCCCAACTCATGGAGTCCTAGAATTCCCATTATTGATAATGCATAAGTAGCTGCCCATGAGTAAGTTGAGGGAAGTTTGGTTTCAAGCCCTATTTCTTTAAGTAGTTCAAAATTTCCTTGAGCAATTAAGGTCCCTGTCCAAAACACCGAAGCTAGTGTTACTATGAATAGCAATAGCGATAGCATTTTGTGGAAATGAGGTCTCTTATGTTTAAGTTTTTGCAAATATATCTTAGCTCCAAGGGGGTGTGGCTGAGATATCATAGCTATTTCTGCATTACTTAGTGCTTTATAACACTCTACAAAGTTCTTCTCTAAGTTTCCAAAATCTATTACTGCTTCACACACATCAGCTGATCTACATTCACAAGTGTAGAGAGTTACTTTACACATATTCTTAATGAAGTTACATACATCTTCATTTCTAGCTTCAGTACTCATCCTATCTACACTACTAAGATTGAGGAGAAGACTCAATAAATACTTTGATGGATATGAGCTCTTCCTCACCGCTAGGTAGACGACGTCTAATAGTTATGGGGAGTATACCTCTTTTCAATTCCTCCTCAGCAATCATTAGAGGATCTCTAGGAATTTCAGGATATTTACTAAGATCTATAAGTGGAGGAGCTCCCATTGAGAGTTGAAGAGCTCTTGCACCTATGATTCTACTTCTCTCATACTTAGTCAGTCTCTTAGGACCTATAGTTATTTCATGTATTGAAGAAACTATGTGTCTTTTGGACTTTTCATTAACCATTGAGGTCTTACCCCGAACTAGGAACGCAGGTAGGTAATTAAGAATTGAGCTTAAAAAATAAGCGGGTCATGCGCTATTAGTCAAATTCAAACTTTGGCCCTTCTCCTTCCTCCTCTCTTCTCTTTCCTTTCTTCTCTTCCTTCTTTATTGATGCAGCAATTATGTCATCAATCTTTAGAATTGCTGTAGCAGCTTCAGTTGCACTCTTAATTATTTGTTTCTTAACTACTGTTGGATCAACTACATTTATCTTAGTCATATCATCTATAACTTTGCTATTCAGCACATCTATTCCTGCATTGACTTTGCCTTCTGCATGTAACTTTCTTAATTCCATGAGAGTCTCCAGTACATCCATACCTGTAGTGCTAGCTAGTATAGCAGGTATTTCCTCTAGAGCATCAGCAAATGCTTGAACTGCTAATTGCTCTTTTCCTCCTATACTTTCAGCGAACTTCCTTAATCTCATAGCTAGTTCTATTTCAATAGCTCCTCCACCAGCTACAACCTTTGGCTCTCTTAGAGCATTTCTAACAGCGTGTAGAGCGTCGTTTAGGCTTCTCTCGACTTCATCTAATAACATATCGTTAGCTCCTCTAAGTAGTATGGTTGCTGCTTTAGGATTCTTGCAGCCCTCTATGAATACCATTTTATCATTGCCTACTCGTCTCTCTTCTACTTGCTCTGCATATCCTAGATCTTTTTCACTAAGATCTCTGATACTAGTTACTATTCTTCCTCCTGTTGCTCTTTCTAGTTTTTCCATGTCTGATCTTTTTACTCTTCTTACTGCTAGTATTCCTTTCTTTGCTAGGAAGTGTTGTGCTACATCATCAATACCCTTCTGAC
>QMXA01000271.1 GCA_003661905.1 Thermoprotei archaeon
CACCAAAATTTCTATGAAAACTGGATGCCACCTAGAGAAATTGAGCTCTTAGTGAGAGATATTAAGAAGCTCATTGAGAAATTAAGAAGACTGATCTAGCTAAACTACACGATTTATTCCATGTAGTTATTGAATTAGCGTGCATTATTCTACCATGCTTGTAGAGACACTAAGTCAATAACATATTTGCTAAGTAGCTTGAAGAGTCTCAGCTATGATTGAAGTAGCAATTAAAGTTAATGGGGGGAATATCGAGGGTTAAGTAAATAGCTGAAGAGCATATTCTTAGAGGTAGGGACAAATGGTATTAGCATGTGGTATAGGTTAAATAGTTTTCTTGTAGAGTTTACACTTGAGGATTGGTTATGTGTGAGGAGGGTTGTATACTAACTATACTTCCCTTGGAAATTGCAGAGTATGAAGATGTAAATAAGTTGATGTTGGCTATACTTCCCCCTGAGGAAGGTGAAGATAGTGGTTTTGAGGCTGAAGATCAGGATATGCTATAGAGATCGCTGTATTGAGACTGTAGCTATTGCTAGTAGTGGCTTCATAGGTAGGGATCCGGAAATAACTCTTCCCCGAAGTTTAGTTGAAAAGCTTCTAGGTAGAAACTTCTCCACTGTAATTGTAGAAAAAGTTCTTGCTGATGGTAGTATCGTCGATTTAGAGAGGATATCTGAAAGCCTTAAACTCTACTTACTAACTGAGGATAGAGTTATAGGACCAGTAGATGTGCATGCATATATTATTAGGGGAAGATTCGTATTACTAAACGATGCTACTCTAAGCACATTGAGAATAGTTATTATAGATCCTAGAGATGGTATTTGGTGCTTTAGAGATGAACTAGGTAGGAGAGAAAGACGAGGTATCTAGTATTTTGAGCTTCTCCACAACATCTTCAATGTAATGATATCTCCAAGACACTTCTACTTCAACATACTCTATGGTAGTGGGAAGTACATCCTTGAATATGCTAAGAAACTAGGAGATCCAATATTTGAAGAAGCTAGGTCTGCCTTGAGAGTTGCTCAACGTATACTAAATTTGGCATTAGAAACTAGAGATCCACTAGATAGGGATAGACTATTTAGAGAAGCCTTTGACTCGCTTTTCCATGCTGTAAGAATAGCTGCTATGACCTATCTTTCAACTGAAGTTGCTAGGTGGAGGTTATTGAGAAGAATGTTATCTGAACTCTATAATAGGCAGTTTAAGGAGTTCATAGATATTTTACATATAGAGTACTTTTACAATGGAAGACATCTTAGGGAGGGGGTTGAGGAGGAGCTCAATAAATGGTATAGGAGAATTAGAGAGTTTATTGATAATTTAGAGCGTGAAATTAAGAAGAGAATGTATAGTTGAAGAAACTATATCCACATTTTCTTAGCCTGATGTCATTGTGAATGGATGTGGTACTCCTAAATTTATATTTTGAAAAGATTAATCCAAATTTGCTGAGTGTTGCTTGTAGGTTTAAGTGGAAAGTTTAAAATTTCGATTTGAGGATGTGCTTGGCGGGTTTCAGCTATGCCTTTATTCATAGTTTATCCTGCGAAACCAGCTATTTTGAAGCAGATAATTGATGTGTTGGGTGAACCTAGTGATGTGAAAGTGGAGGTTTCAATTGAAGATAGGAGGTTGAGAGATGTCTTTAAACCAGATGATGTGAAGTACTTTACTGTAGCTTATCATTGTAAGCCAGCTATTGAGAGGACTTTAGAGCTTTATAGGGAGTATTATAAGAGTTATGTAGATAGGTTAAAAGTAAAGGCTAGAGAGGAGAAGTTAAGAACAATATTATCCTTTAAGGCTACTTGGTATATTGATGATTTTTCAGCTGAATTTGACGGCTTCAAATTGAAGCTTAGTGTTGGAAAGAGCTTGGAGAAGGTAATTGAGATCTTGAAGCTCTTTAAGGATAGGAGTATAAGTATAGAAGTAAATCTAAGTAGTCGAAAACCCTAAGCATTGGGAGTTGATTGGCTGTTGACTAAAGTACAGATGGATGTGAAGAGGATGGAAGTTAAGGGCTATCTATGGCTTATTCCATATGCTGGTGATGGCTATATTCTAAGTCCTAGAAAGCCTAAGGAGGGAAGTGATCCTTTCGAGGAGGATATGAGGGAAGATGTGGTGAGACTTGATGTTCTGTTAGGTGAGTATGAGGGTAAGCTGATAAGAGTAGTAATTGAAGAGTTGAAGGATGAAAATTATGAAGTATAGGTTTTTCGAGAGCTATGTCTAGAACCATCATGCTTCTATGGCAGGCCTACTGTTGAAGGAAATTGTAGTATTTACAAATATGGAGGGATGGACATCATCTATGCTCCTCTAATAAGGCTTCTAGCGCCTACTCTTCAACACTTTGATACTCTCTAGATACTTGGATTGAATTAGTTAAAATGAAGCCAAGAGAACTAAAACATACCTATATAGGGGTAGAACCCCCTTTGAATACAGGACTAAGCATTGCAAATGAATTTCTACATCTTGCAGAGGAAATAAAAAGCATTTAGAAGC
>QMXA01000272.1 GCA_003661905.1 Thermoprotei archaeon
ATACCACCGGCTATGAGAGCTACTTTACAATTTTGGAACTTTTCTATATCTTCTATACCCCTTCCCAAAGGTCCTTTGAATCCCAAGAACATGCCGGGTTTAACCCTACTGACTAAGTATCTTGTAGTGACTCCTCTAGCCTTGACTGTTATACGTAGTTCATCTCCATAAAATCCACTTATACTCATAGGAATCTCTTCATAAGAAGGAACCCATAACATAATAAATTGGCCAGGTCTTGGCTTTGATACTTTGTATTTTAGTGGTTTCAGATATATACTTACGTAGTTGATACCTTCCCTAACAGTTCTCGTCACAATGGCGCTTTTCATAATTCCTTGAGTCAATGTCATTCCCCACTAAAGTTTAAATTTTGAGTTACTAATTGCTTTAAACACTCTGCTGAGTTCTCTACCAACTCAATTCTATTTCCTAATTCATGTGTTAGGAAATTCTTCTTAGTTCTTTCCTTAATTATATCCATTTCTTTCAATACCCTGAAGACTAGTACATCAAGTGTGAAGTCTTGTATATTAGTTATAGGAAATATAGGAGTCTTAAAATGTGGATTCATTAATAATTGACTTACTAATTTAAGTACTAACCCACTGCAATTTTCAAAACCTTCTAATCTTTTCTCAGCAATTAACTCGCCAAAATCACTTTCAGCTCTTATATAACGGTATAGTAAGTTAAATGCAACATTTACAAAACTTATTATAAATCTAGAGCAAGTGAATTTCCTAACTTCCCTAATATAATCCTCTGCGGTTATGTCAATAATTTCTATGGGTGAATTATCGTTAGAAGATTTCATACTTAATATACTTCTCAATTGTTTATTAGTGTTAATATGTTTCATAACTATGTAATAACTCTTTATGAATTCTATATACTCTTCTGAAACTCTTTCCGCAATTCTCAATAATTTTTGTATATAGCGCATGCATTCTCCTGCTCTAGGCATAGCTGCAAAGCCTTTTAGGGTGTTTGAAAATGTACGTCCTAATTCCTTGAGGCCTGTTCAATTCTTTGAAATGATGTATTGAATTTCTTTAAGATCCTTAGGATTTCTAAAGGTAGTTGTTTAATTAATCTTTTTACTCTAAACTTCTTGTATAGAGCTCTTGAGGTAGTTATTAACATGAGTATATTTATGCTAGCCTTAACCATTTCCTTACTAATGAGGTGTCGTAAAGGCTTGTTAATGTCTTTTTCTAAATGCTTCATTATAATTAACCTCTACTAGTTGGTAGTAATAAGATATAGTTAATTAATACCACTATAGCTATATGTATTAAGTCTCATACTACATTTTTCATAGAGAGGGTATGGGAATTGGTCTTTTATTTCTATCCTCAGATACTTAGAAAGAAGGAGTGTAGGCTTTGCGGAAGAAAATCTAGGACCATTTCATCAGTTATAGGTGTTTGTGCTGAATGTCTTAGATCTAATCCAGGTGAAGCTCTTAAGATAGCTATGAGAGCTCATAGAGAGAGTAGAGGAAAATACGGTCTACCTCCAGAACCTCCAAGAGACCCAAGGGGTATTGAATGTAGACTCTGTGCTAATAGATGTAGAATTCCCCCTGGTATGCGTGGTTTCTGCGGTCTTGTCGAGAATAGAAATGGTAAGTTAACTATGTTAGCAGGAAGTCCTAGAGGAGCTATTGTTGAATGGTATTATGATCCTTTACCTACAAACTGCGTTGCCGACTGGATATGTCCTGGATGTACAGGAAGAGGGTATCCGAAATGGGCATATACTAATGGGCCTGAGCATGGTTATTACAATTTAGCTGTATTTTATGGTGCTTGCAATCTTGATTGCTTATTCTGTCAGAATTGGCAATATAGGAAAATGACAGCGAATCTAAATCCTATCTATAGCTCAGAGGAGCTTGCAAAAGCTATAACACCAAGAACATCTTGTGTATGTTATTTTGGTGGAGATCCAGGTCCTCAATTGCCTCATGCAATTATGGCATCGAGAGCAATGCTGAGAAGAGCAGAGAAATATGGTATGAAAATATTCAGAGTATGTTGGGAGACTAATGGCTTAATAGCTCCTCAAATGCTCGATACTGTAATTGAGCTATCGCTGGAAACAGGAGGCAATATAAAATTTGATATAAAGGCTTGGACACCATCCATATACAAAGCTCTTACAGGTGTTAGTAATGAACAAGTCTTTAAGAATGCTAAAAGAATTGCAAAGAGAATTGAAGAGCGTAAAGATACTCCACTATTTATTGCTAGTACACTCCTAGTACCAGGATATGTTGATGTCTATGAAGTAGAGATGATTGCCAATTTCTTAGCATCTCTGAATCCAGAGATCCCTTATCGATTACTAGCATTTCACCCTGATTATATGCTCAAGGACTTACCGCCAACAAGCAAAAGACATGCTGAAGAAGCATATAAAGTAGCTAAAAAAGCAGGTCTAGAAAACATAAGTATAGGTAATATATGGATTCTAAGCAATTACTACTAATAAAT